>JANMZR010000047.1:0-1549 GCA_031383555.1 Cytophagaceae bacterium
GGCGAAAAATTTCCAGACTTCAAAAACAATACTGCCATGAATAAAAACAGAAATAGGAGAGTGGATATCTTAATTATACCATCAAATGAAGCTAGAGAGATATCATCAAAGTAAATTTTTGAAATTAAACGACTTACAAAATTTGTTACAGTTTTATTTAAAGTATAAAAAAAGGGCATGTTTGAGCAATTGAACATGCTTTTTTTTATAAAAATTGCAACTATTTGGCTTGCTTCTACTGTTAATTAATTCAGACAATATATTTAAGTTTTGGTGTAAATTAAGCTTGAAAAAGAGGGTCCATTCACAAAACTTAGTAATTTTGAAAAACGGGTTAATAGTACAAATAAATGCAAATAGGAATAGATAGTTTTGCGGCCGCAAGCCCTGATAAAAGTAGTGTACAATCCATCAACGAATTATTAGAAAGAATTGAGCATGCCGATAAAGTAGGGCTAGATGTTTTTGGTGTTGGCGAACACCATAGAAAAGAATTTCTGGACTCAGCCAATGCAGTGATTTTGGCAGCGGCGGCCTCCAGAACAAAAAAAATTATACTTACCTCAGCAGTTTCTGTTTTATCGGCAACCGATCCTGTGCGTCTTTTTCAACAGTTTTCAACCCTCGATTTGGTATCAAGTGGCCGAGCTGAAATGGTAGTCGGTCGTGCCTCATTTATTGATGCTTTTCCGTTATTTGGCTTACGATTAGAGGATTATGATGAGCTTTTTGTGGAAAAATTAGATCTTTTGCTCAAAATCAGAGAAAGCGAAACCATTACCTGGAAGGGAAAGTTTAGGCCAGCACTTCATAATCAAGCTATTTATCCCCGACCAGTTCAAGAAAGATTACCCATTTGGATTGGCGTTGGCGGTACTCCTGAGTCATTTGTGAGAGCAGGCAGCATGGGTTTGCCTTTGATGGTGGCGGTAATTGGCGGTGAAACACATCGCTTCAGGCCATTGATTGATATGTATCGGAGGGCTGGCGAAAAGGCCGGTTTTGCTCCAGCACAACTTATAGTAGGCTTGCACTCTTTGGGTTATGTGGCAGAAACCACTGACCAAGCCCACGAAGAGTATTTCCCAGGCTACCAAGAAATGTTTACCAAAATAGGTAAGGAACGTGGTTGGGGGCCCATCACACGGGAACATTTTGATGCGCAAGCTGGCCCATTAGGTGCTTTTTTAGTAGGAAATCCGGAAGAAGTAGCCGAAAAAATACTTCGCCATTCGAAGGCACTAGGAGGTATTTCAAGGCTTACTTTTCAAATGGATAATGCAGGCCTAAGCCATGAGAAATTGAAGAATGCAATAGAACTTATTGGCACTAAAGTGAGGCCGATAGTTCTGAGTAATCCATAAAAAATGGTAGAGTTGAAACGTGCAAAAAATAAAATAAACCAAATGGCTTTGTTTAATTTAATATTGGTTAAAATGCAAAACCCACCCCGCCGACTGCGTCAGGCACCCCTCCAAGGAGGGGATTTGGCCAATCCTTCCCTTGGATAAGTGAGCACAAAGTGCGAAACTTACGAGCGAAGCTCTGG
>JANMZR010000048.1:0-35917 GCA_031383555.1 Cytophagaceae bacterium
CCACCCCGCCGACTGCGTCAGGCACCCCTCCAAGGAGGGGATTTGGCCAATCCTTCCCTTGGGAAGGTGGCATTCTGGCAAAGCCGAATGACGGAAGGGGTCTTTTTACAGGCGTTTTTATCATATATTCACTAAAGCAAAACTTAAATAAATTTGAATTTTGTCAATCACCCAAAAACCGAAATAATATTACCCATACACATTAATTTCATATAGCACCTAGGCTTTAAAAACCCATATCATTCTTTAGTAAACTTTAAATTATGGAAATTACCTCCATCTTTTACATTCAGAATATACATCCCAGTATTTAATTTTGAAATATTGATTTCTGTTATTGGCTCGTTTGCCTGTTGTTTTAATACCAGCTTTCCCGAGAGATTATAAATATTCAATTCTGCGGCATTCTTTAAGCTATTAATGCGTACAAATAGATTTTGGCTTGCAGGATTGGGATAAAGGGTAATATTATTTTTATTAGCCGTCTCTCCCTCATTCTCATTATCATCTACGCCAAACCTTGCAGCGGTACCTGTAGCTACTTTCAGGGTATAACATAAGGTGGCACTAAAATCTGTGGTGCTTTTTGGAAAAACTCTTGCGTAATAAGTACCTGCAACTACTGTTGCGTTAATACTTTCACTCGTAGTGCCCGTTTTTTGAGAGAGGGTGATCTGTTTTCCTGTGCTTTTTAATAAGGCTAATTCATAATTTTTAGGTAGCGTAGTAAGACTCAATGAGATGGTACCTCCTGTTGTGATTATAAATTTATAATAATCATTGTCACTTTTAATCGCAACGGTTCCTTTAACATCCGTATTCAATGGAATTAATGCCGCTCCTGAATAAGTTCCATTGGTTGCAATATCTAGTAGCCCGGGGCAAGCACCAGCTGGCGATGTGGTCGTAAATTGCGATTGAGCATAAGCGCCCGTTGCTCCTGTACAATTGGCCCTCACTCTCCAATCGTATAAGCTACCAGCAGCTAAGCCAATCAAATTTACAGCAATTGAAGTGGTGGCAGTTGCGACATTGATCCAAGTGGATGATGAATTTAATTTATAATCAACATCATAGCTATTGGCTTCACTCAATGCTGGCCAATTTACGGTTGCAGTAGTTTCCAAAATGTTGGTGGCATTTAGGCCAATAGGTATTCCACAAACTGTCACTATATTTCTTTCCCATATCCCACGGCCATAAGTGCCTACTCTCAATTTTCCTGAAGCTATTTGAAGTTCAACCTCGTTTACAGCCACCATAGGTAGGTTATCTGATAGATTAGTCCAGTTAGTGGTGTTTTTATTCAGATAGTATACGCCAAGGTTCATGCCAACATATACCCCTTCATTACTGGTATTATCAACCACTATACTTCTAGCAGCAGAACTAGGCAGATTTCCTGAAATATTAGTGAAGCTTGCTCCTGCATTTATCGATACAAGCACTCTGTTAATCGTATTGGACGAGCTAATCCATATTTTATCAGGATTAGTAGGGTGAATAGCTATGGAGGTTATCGAAACAGTCATGGGTATAGTAGTCCATGTGAATCCACCATCTTTTGTAACATACAAGTTGACCCCATTGCTCGCATAAATATAAGCAGCATTGGAGGGAGCAACAGCCAAAACACTTAAATTTGAAGTGATTGTATTGCCAGATAGTTTAGTCCATGTGTCACCGAGGTTAGTCGATTTATATACACCATTCCAGCCGCCATAAATAGTATTGGTATTGGATTCGATGGCTAGCGGGGTTACCCAATTTCCAGCAGCGGGCCTCGTAAGGTCGGTATAGCTATTGCCCCCATCTGAAGTACGATAAATGTTGCCATATTGGCTGGTTCCCCAGATCAAATTTGGATTCAAAGGGCTTACAAGGCAATCCATTCCATCAGCACCAAGCCAATCAGACCAGCCTGTTGATTTGAGGATAACCGAGCCATTATCCTGAGCGCCGCCTGTAACCACTTCCTGATTGGTTTTTGAATTAGCAATTCTGTAAAACTGACGAATACCGAGGCTATTGGAAAGATCAATCCAATTTTCGCCATTATCAAGGCTTTTATAAATGCCCCCATCTGACCCAGAATATACAGTATTGCCCACCCACTCAAGTGCATGGATATCTGCATGGTTATAGCCCACAGTATTTGGGAGATACCAAGCTGTTTCGGCTACAAATGTATTGCCACTGTTGTTAGATTTCCAACCAATTATACCTGCAATATGTACCTCTGTTTCATCCAATGGGTTTACGGTAATGGCCATGTCATAGCTGGCTTGGCCGCCTGTGCCACAGCCGGTAGTCTCATAGCCAAAGAAATTGGTGCAGGTGCCAGCTGAGCCAATAATTGTGGTGACAAAGCTATTGCCTCCATCTGTAGAACGGTAAAAACGACCAAACTCACTTCCATTGGCTTGTATCGCATATACAATTTGAGGGTTCGCTGGGGTTACAGCTAACATTGTTCTACCTGAGCTATTTATACCATTTGAAAGAGATAATTGAGTCCAGCTAGCCCCAGTATCTAAAGAGCGAAAAACATCAGTGCCAGAAGCATAGAGCGTGTTGGTATTGTTGGGTTGAAATTCAATGTCTTCAACGGTCAAAGAAGCTATCTGAGTGAAGCTGTTACCACCATTGGTTGATTTAAATATCCCAGCACCAACCGCATATATAATTTGCGTATTGGTTGGGTTGATTATTATTTTACGAACATTTCCCATTCCACTATTTTGGTTGGTCCAGCTTACTCCTGCATCTAGGCTTCTGAACAGATTGCCTCCACTACTTCCAATAAAAACGATGGCTTCGTTATTGGGGTCAACTGCTACACTAAACAAATCCATCATTGAATTACTGAGATCGCTTAATGGCTCCCATTGATTGCCTCCTGTGGTGGTTTTCCATAGACCACCTCCCGGCGTAGTTACATATATAAGGTTGTTATTGATGGGGTGAACCGCTAATGAAGTTACTCTTCCAACGCCCGGATTCCAAGAGCTGGTACGATTCCAAGAAAACGGCCCTAACTCAGTCCATTCTCCAATTAATAAAGGTGCTATCTCCTCTTGTGATTTTGATGCCTTAAGTTTCTTATCGTCATCATCTTTCGGAAGCATATAACCATCAGGATCAAGGTGAAATTGCATTTCATATTTCCAGCGCTCATATTGTTTGTATCCTGTACCTCGCACCTTCCCTGTTTTTTTAAAATGATCGTTGGCAATTGAATCTATTTCCGACAATTTCAGGTCTCTCCTATTCATGAGCTCCCAAATATCTAATTGAGTTTGGGCAGAAAGTTGAAAAGTAGTAGCTGAGAAAAAGAATAATAGGAATAGAATATATTGCTTTTTAAAATGGCTATTTATCATAAGGGTAGGGTTTTTAAAATAAGATTAAAAAAAAATAGGGATATCAAAATTATTTAAAAGGAATTTTTTAATCGCAAATGTATTAAATAAATAATAATTACCAAACCTTGTCTGTACAGGAGGTCAGACAATTGGGGGGCTTCGAACTAACCTCATTGAAAAGGTTGATGAATACACCAACCTAGGGGCAGGGTAATTAATTATTTTGGTATTAATAATAATTCGCTTTGTTTAATTTAATATATGTTAAAATGCAAAACCCACCCCGTCGACTTCGTCAGGCACCCCTCCAAGGAGGGGATTTGGCCAATCCTTCCCTTGGGAAGGTGGCATTCTGGCAAAGCCGAATGACGGAAGGGGTCTTTTTGCAGGCGTTTTTATCATATATTCACTTAAACAAAGCCTTTTATTTTTAATAAAAATACAGTTTGCTTTTTCTGAAAATTTAGATCCAATTCCCTGTTCTCGCAATTCAAAATAAATCGCCAGACCCAAATCTCTAGCGATTTTTTTTGCCGTTTAATAAGTGACTTATTGATTTTGTATTTTAAGTGATTTATTTATTAAATTTGACCAATTAATAAATATAAATCATAACAGTATGAAAATCAACACGCTACAACCAAAGTATACAATCATTTTATTATTATTTATTAATAATTTTCTTCTTGCTCAAGTTGGCATAAATTCCGACAATTCAGCACCATCCTCCAATGCAATGCTTGATGTAAAAAGCACTATAAAGGGGGTACTCATTCCAAGAGTTGGCGCTGACTTAGCCTCTCCCTCAGAAGGCCTACTGTATTATAATACCACAGGCCACAATTTCCGTTTTTATGATGGTGCGGCTTGGCAAAATACCTTTTTTGGCAATCAATGGAATATAAACGGTACGGCTATTTCCTATTCTTTGGGAAATGTGGGTATCGGCACCACCACACCTTCAAGGGCTAAATTAGAAGTGCATGGAGCAGTTGATGCGACTTCAGCCATATTCGGAGGCGAAAGCAGTGGTATATCAATACAACGCAACTGGCCGGGTATCGGCTACAATACATATTTGAACAATGGCAACCGGTATCTGATAAATGGTTTTGCGGCCAAACAGTATCTTGATCCAACAAGTGGGAATATGTATGTCGATATGTATTCAAACGGAGTCGCAGGTGGGCTTCCACCAGTATCAGCCCGTGCACTTACACTTTCACCTACTGGCAATGTAGGTATCAAAGGGGCCAGCACCAATGCCGAATTACAATTACCCAACACGATTAGTAACCGTAAATTGGTTTTATGGGAATCGGCAAACAATGACCACCAGTATTTTGGTTTAGGTGTTGAATCAGGCACTTTGCGTTATTCGGTTGCCGGCACTGGTAATGTACACCGTTTTTACGCAGGGGTTTCAGCGGGTTCATCACAATTGCTCATGAGTATTTGGGGAAATAAAAACCTGATTATTGGTACACAAAATGGAGGAAGTAAAGTTGGCATTAACAGCATAAACCCTTTATATCCGCTAGAAATTGTTCAGACAGGCGGCAGGGGGCTCGCCATAATTGATCCCAATACCTACAATTATTTTGGTTTGAATACCAACCTGTTTGGTTCAACCAATAATCTATATATTGTTTATAACGAAGTTGGGGTTGCATTCATAGATTCCGATGGTAACTATCACAGCGGCAGCGACGAACGCCTTAAAGAAAACATACAACCCATGCATGAAACGCTTTCAAAACTCATGGAATTAAAGCCCAAGACCTATGCCATGAAATACAATAACCCTGATAAAAAAACAAGCCTTGGATTAATTGGTCAGCAATTATATCATTATTTCCCCGAATTAGTTTCAATTACCGATGGTGCAAGCTTTGGACATAAGGAACTGAAAGAAATATATACCATAAATTATAGTGGCTTATCGGTAATTGCCATAAAAGCCATACAGGAGCAGCAGCAGCAAATAATTGATTTACAAAAAAGAATGCAATTGCTGGAAAATCAAAATAAAATGCTGATGGAGTTGATTAATTTAAAAAAGAAAAATAGTTAGATAATGAATTTTATTAGAGGATTTCAATTTGTTAATAAGTTTTTTATGCTAACAAACAATATATTTTACCGATAGCTAAATTATTGTTATTAAAATTATTACCCTTTAATTTATTTCTTATATTTGGATAATTATTTCAATTTAAACTCTTAAATCAATGAAAATCAAACAATTACTCAAAAAAATCACACTCATTACTTTAATTTCTGTACCCAACTTACTTTTTGCACAATTAGGCATAAATAGCACAGGTGCTGCACCAGCTACCAATGCAATGCTCGATGTAAGTTCCCCTTCAAAAGGAGTACTAATACCACGTGTTGCGGCAGATTTAGCCTCTCCAAGCGAAGGTTTACTTTACTACAATACCACTGGCCATAATTTTCGCTATTATGACGGAACGGCATGGCAAAATGCCCTTTTTGGCAATCAATGGAATGTAAATGGAAATAAAATATCGTATTCATTGGGTAATGTGGGTATAGGTGTTGGGGATCCGCTTTACAAACTACACGTAAATGGTAATTTTCATACTAGTGGTTTCATTACTACTGACGGCTATATAGGTATTGGTGGATACCCAAATTATAAACTAAGTGTATTTGACGGTAGTTTGGCTATTACAAACTCTACTGACGCTAAAACCTGGTCCTTTAATTATAATTCCGGAAATAATGGCTTACAATTTAACGAAGATGGGACCACCTCAAGATTAAATATTGAAAATGGTGGAAACGTAGGTATTGGTATTACAAACCCTGCCTATAAATTGGATGTGGCCGGTACAATTCATGCCTCAAGTTCAATAATTGCAGATGGAAATGCAACGATCAATGGCAATGCTTCAGTAGATGGGTCAATGACTGTAAATAACGGAAAAGGGGTAGCCTATAATACTTTAGGGGCTACTAATCTTAAAATTTACCCTTTTACAACTGGTACTTTCGGTGCAGTACTTGGAGCTCATGGTTCGGCTGAAGGTAACATTATTTTTAATGGAGGCTTTACATCTGCACCAAGGGTTTTTGTGGGTGATATTGATTATACTGCAGGCATTTCTGGCGAATTAGAAAGAGTTATTTTGATTCTCAGAGGCTGTACCTATAGTGCTGGTACCACAACATGCCTTGCCAAATTAGTGAATACAGACAACGCTTCTGTTAATTATGATATTCGTTGGAATATGTTAGCTGTTGGGTATTGATATTTTTTAATAAAAAACCGTTCTCTAAATTAATTTTATTTTTTTAAAATAATATATATACCACTATGTGAAATTATTAATACTAAACTAATATTATAATGAAAATCAACAGTTTACTCAAAAAAATCTCAATTATTTCTTTAATTTTTACACCTTATTTAACTTTTGCACAATTAGGTGTAAATTCTGACAATTCTGCGCCATCCACCAATGCCATGTTGGATGTAAAAAGTACAACTAAAGGTGTACTCATTCCCCGTGTTGGAGCCGACTTGGCCTCTCCATCGGAAGGTTTACTTTATTATAATACAACTGGTCACAATTTCCGATATTATGACGGTACAGCATGGCAAAATGCCCTTTTTTGTAACCAATGGAATGTAAATGGTACAGACATTTCCTATTCATTAGGAAGGGTAGGGATTGGTACAACAACGCCAGTTGGGGCTTTAAATATTTTTAACACAACTGCTTCAAATATTTATTTTCATAACCCAAGTACAGGAAGCACTATTTCAGATGGCTTTTATATAGGCAACGGTAACAGTCAGGCTGGATTAGTCTGGAATAAAGAAAATGCTGCTATCAAAATTGGCACAAATGATATAGAAAGAATGACTATATTATCTAATGGCTATGTTGGAATAGGATATTCTGTTCCATTTTACAAATTGTCAGTAAATGGAGATTTGTATTCTAACGGCCAACTTGTGAGCGGGAATTCGGTAATAACTGGTAATAGCAGAGTCGATGGACAATTATCAATAAATACGAGCAACACAAGTGCTCTGCTTTATTTAAAAGGGACAACTGGTCTAGCACTTGGCTCCTGGGGCCAACATATTATTATGGAGTCTAGTTCTGATGGTTCTTATGGTGGTATTGTGTATGATACGGATGGTATGAAATTTAGAAACTTTGAAGCAACTGATAATTTTTATTTTAGAAATAGTGCCAATACTACAACCATGACATTGGACGAAGCAGGTAATATGACAGTGGGCGGTAAAGGAATTGTTAAAAGTGAAAATGGCACTCAAATGATAATAGAAGATTTTGCCACACCAGCAAATATTAATTATAGTTCAGTTTCAGGCAATTTTAGCGCCGGTATTACTTTATTATTTAATACTACTTTTTCGTCAGCACCTTCCATTGCATTTGGCAGAATTACTGGTATGACAAATCCAGAAAACATTATCATCACTATTGAATCTATCTCAAATTCTAGTGCGATTGTTCATTTCAAAAATGTTGGTAACACTACTTCTGTTGCTAATAATGCGGCCATTCATGCTATTGTCATTGGGAACAAATAATGCTTATTTTTATTTTAAAGAAAAAAGTTATCAAGTAAAACATTAATACAATGAAAATCAACGGTCTAATAAAAAAAACTCTATTAATTAGCCTAATTTTAGCATCAAATTTTTCATTTGCTCAATTAGGAATAAATGCAGACAATACAGCCCCATCCACCAATGCGATGTTGGATGTAAAATCTACAACAAAAGGTGTACTCATTCCCCGTGTTGGAGCCGACTTGGCCTCTCCATCGGAAGGTTTACTTTATTATAATACAACTGGTCATAACTTCCGCTATTATGATGGCACGGCTTGGCAAAATGCCCTTTTTGGCAACCAATGGAATATAAATGGCACAAGTATTTCTTATTCGCTAGGTAATGTAGGGATAGGTACAAATGCACCAGTTTCCCCTTTTGATTTATTTCACCCTACTAATGCTATTATGTATTTTCATAATAACTTTTCTGGCACAACGGCTTCCGACGGGCTTTTAGTAGGTATTGATAATTCATCTACCAAAGTATTCTTTTGGAATTATGAAAATGCTTCAATTGCATTTGGGACAAATGGTTTAGAAAGAATGACAATTACTTCATCAGGAAATGTAGGAATTGGATATACTGGCCCAACCTACAAGTTATCAGTTAATGGAGATATATATTCTAACGGCTTGTATTCCAATGGTTACACTGAAATTGTTGGAACATTACAGGCAAATTCCACAGCAAGTTTTTCAAGCACTGTAAATGTAAATGGTACCTTAAATGCCAATGGTAACTTGGCTGTAGATGGCAATACCACCACCAATAGTGGAAAAGGGATAGTGCGAAGTGGCAGCTCAAGCCAGATGATGATTGAAGAATATAGCAGTCCAGCAAATATTACCTTTTCGTTAGCAGCCGGCAATACTACTTGTTGTATAGGAATTTTTTATTCAGCTTTTACCGTTAATCCGACAATAGTTTTAGGCGAAACTGTAGGTGCAGTTGCTAACCCAGGCTTTATCGTATATACAGTTGATGCTTACACCAGTCTTGGTTCGGCTAATATACGAGTTACAAATATTGGTACTGGAACTGCTTCGGCAACTAATGCAGTAGTTCGTGGAATGATAATTGGGCGGAAATAGATAGGCTAAAGGGAAGGTTTTGCATTTGCGACTATGCTTAATCCTTCCAATATACTTTTTAGCCCAAAAACCCAAACAGCCAAAGTGGAATTCGATTGCCAGCGCAAATTAATTCATTGTCAATGGCCAAATAACTATTGGGTAAATCAGCAATTTGCTTAAACGATTTTTTCTCGCCGCCTACTTCAAAAATAAACTTACCATTAACCATAAAATCTCCTTGTTTGCTTGAGCTAACCGTATGGTTATTAGCCAATTGATTCATGAAAAAGGTTTCTCGCAAATTACCCAAATTGGCGCTATTGGTAAGTACCATATGGCAAAGATTAGGATTTTGCAGGTATATTTTCTCAGGTTTCGAAATCAATGTATAAGCTTTTGTACTATCCCAAAGCAGTTGCAATATTTTGGCCTCATGCATATATTGTAAATACGTATTAAGCGTAGGCCTGCTCAGCTCCATGCTTTCGGCCAGCTTGGTAGTATTGGGCTGAAAAGGTACCGAAGTGGCAATATGATACAGCAATTTCTTTATTTTATTGATATTATTCAGCTCTAAATGAAATAGTTGAGGAATATCATTCTCAATGGTTTGATTGATAGTTTGGTTTAATTTTTGGTGAAAATTGCGTGTGCCTTCCAAATAAAATGGATAATAACCATGCGATAAATATTCCCTGAAATATTGCAAAGGATTCACCTCTTTTACAATTTGGCTGGCAATTTTCACATGGTTTTTCAGGATTTCATCGAGGCTGTATTTTTTCAAATTCAACTTGTTTTGAATATTCAAATACTCTCTTAGCGAAAGCCCATGAAGGTTGTAAGTTACGCCCCTTCTGCTGAGGTCGGCATTGCCTTTGTATAGGTGTAAAATGGACGAACCAGATACCACCACTCGCAATTTTTTGTAGGTATCGTAAATATTTTTAAGCTCCTGGCTCCAGTTTTCGTATTTATGTATTTCGTCGATAAAAAGGTGTGTGCCACCCTGATTGTTATGGTATTTGGCGATGTCAATTATGCGCTTATCGGCCATATTTATATTGTCCATCGATACGTAAAGGGCTTTTTTATCGAAACCAAAAACTTGTAGAATATGCTGTAAAATGAGCGTAGTTTTGCCAATACCTCTAGCTCCTTTTATAAAAAGTAGCTTTTCGTTCCAATCGATTTCCTCCTGCAAATCTCTGCTAAAGGTAGCCTCAAATTCAGTAAGTATTTGAACATGACCTGTGTATAATGTTTCCATACCAATATTTTTTTACAAATATACAAAAAATGTAAAGTGAAATTACCAATTATTTAATTTATTGATAAATATAATTATCAAATAGTAGATAATTTGATTAGTATAATTAACAAAAAAATATATAAAATGATAAATATATTTATCGATATTATATATATTTGGTAAATACATTTACCAAATATGATTGATAATAAAAATTACTACAAGCTTAAATCAAACCAAAGCCTCCAGCATTTTTGATAAGAAGGGCGGTGTTTTGCACATCAAATTTCATCAAAAGGCTTTTACGATGGCTGTTTACGGTGAGGGTGCTAACAAACAATTTATCGGCTATTTGGGGGTTGGTAAGGCCTTCCGCAATAAGTTTTAACACTTCTTTTTCACGGAGGGTGAGGTAGGGTGCTTTTTTTTCTGAGTCAGATTTGGTGCTTTCGGTAAGGTTTACATTCATAAAATACTCGCCACGAGATACATGTTCGATGGCCTCAAAAAGCTCTTCCCTTGACGAGCTCTTAAGCAAATAGCCCAATGCGCCATTTTGTATCATTCGAGATATATAACTACGTTCGGCAAAAGTTGTCAGCGCAATGCATTTTACTTTCGGATATTCTTCTGTAATTTTTTTACATAAATCTAAGCCTGATATTTCTGGCAAATTGATGTCAAGCAGTGCGATGTCCACTTCGTTATTCTTTAAAAAATTAATGGCATCATAAGCATTGGTAACAGCGCCTACACAGTCAAATGCTTCATTGCCAGCTAATAATGATTTTAAGCCTTCAATCACAATAAGGTGGTCGTCGACTATGAGTATTTTTGGTTTCATAAAATTATAGTTTGAAGGTTAATTTGTTTGAGAGTTCACTCATCATCTATCATTCATTACTAATCATTTATTCCTTTCAAACCATCACCTGCACCTCCACACTTGTGCCATGGCTTGGGTCCGATTTTATGTCCATTTTTCCATTCAAATAGTTAACTCTGCTTTCGATATTGGATAAGCCAGCTCCTTTATTATTTTGTAAGTTGCTGCTGTCAAAGCCCTTACCGTTGTCTTCCACAGTTAAGGTAAGCAAATTTTCGTTTTGCACCAATTGTACATGAGCACTTGTGGCATGGGCATGTTTCATGGTATTATTGAGCAATTCTTGAGCAATTCGGTACAAGCTTACCTCTTTGGCCTGGTCCAGCCGCCCTTCGAAGCCAAAAGTTTCGAAGTTTACTTTTAGTTGGCCAGTGTTATTTATGCCATCGCAAAAATCATGAATGGCATCTTTCAAGCCAAATTTCAATAAGGCTTCAGGCATCATGCTGTGTGCCACACGGCGAAGCTCGGTAATGGCGTTGTCAAGCTGCCCAATTGCCTTATGGAAGGTATGGCTGCTTTGCTCAGACAGTACTTGGTTTCCTGTCATAGAATTAAGTGTGAATTTTATACCAGATAATATGCCCCCAAGTCCATCGTGGAGGTCTTTTGCCAGTCGGCTTCTTTCTTCTTCCTGGCCTTTAATTACCGAATTTGAGGCGATTAACTGCTTTTCTTGCTGCAATTGAAATACTTCACTTTCAGCAACTTTTTTACGAATATTCAAAAATCGATATACTAAAATACTGATAAAACTTAAGGTAAAGAGGCCAGCAACTAATACAAATATTAATGAATTTTTACGTTTATTTTCTCTGGTTTTTTGGTCAATTTCTGCCTTTTGTAGTTTGGTATCTGTATCATAGTTAATTACTTTTAGGCGGTCGTCTATATTGGCCTCGGCCATAGAATCACGTGAGTTGGCATATATTTCATGATGAAAAAGAGCTGAATCATAGTTTTTGGTGGCTTTATTCGCCAAATAGAGCTGTTTATGTGAATCTCTTATACTAAAGTAGATTTTCATTTTTTCAGCAATTATTTGAGCTTCTTTTGCAAGCGCCTTTGCTCTAACATAATCTTTTTTCTTTAAGTAAAACTCCGATGAAAATATATAAGCATCAGCTAAAAGGTAATCAGTTTTTGATATTTTATAATACTTTATGGCTTTTTCAAAAGCTTTTACGGCTTTTTCTGGCTGGTTAAGTTTGGCAAATGCACCTCCCATATAAGAGTTTACGTAGGCAATTCCGATGGTATCTTTTAAATAAATATATTGCTTTTCCGCTTTTAAAAAATACTCCATTCCTTTTTTAGGATTGTCCAAAAACCGACTATTCAATTGGCCTATTTCAGCGATTCCATCAATAATATAAGTTTTGTTTTGATTTTTGCCCACTATTTCTTTTTCAAATAATTGGTAATATTTTAGTGCTTCAGCAGGTCGCTCCATCCACATATATGAGCCGCCAATATGTCGCAAACATTTAACCCGAAACTCTGCAAATTCTTCTGATTGAGCCAAACCAACCACTTTTAAAAAATATTTTATTGCAGTAAAGTATTGGCTTTTAACATGATAGGCCTCACCGATAGCGTAATTGGCCAAAATTTCACCCTTTTTCCAGCCGATTTTTTCGCTGCGTTCAATAGCTTCCTCTGCTGCTTTTACGCCTTCTTCAGTACTTGTATAAGAGGCAGCATAGTTGGCTTTCCTTGTTAAATAAGTAATTAATAAGGTGTCGTTTTTGAAGTTAGATACACCTTTTTTTAGTCGTAATATTTCCTTATTCAAACTATCAATTGAAATAGTTGAAACTTGACCTTGCCCAATTTCACAAAATAATAAAAGAAATACTGAGATGATTAACCGCATTATTAATTTTTTGTTTCATGTAAATTTAGCAGAAACTACCCATAAAAACATATCCCCCAAAAAGGGGAATTATAAAATCCCCTTTTTTATAGGATTGTCTACTTTTAAATGTTTTATGAAATTTGTTAAATAGAATATTGTTTCAAATATCTTATAAAAAGTATATTTTTAAAAATTACCTTTCAAATTTTAAATCAAAAAAAACGATGAAGAAAAGAACCCTACTACCTTTAGTTTTACTATTTATTTCTGTTGAAATTGCTTTTAGCCAAATTGGCATAAACGCCACCAATACGCCACCAGCCACCAATGCCATGTTGGATATTAGCAGCACCACAAAAGGCCTACTCATTCCCCGAATGACCACCGACCAACGTAACCTCCTTACAGCCACAGAGGGCCTAACAGTTTATGATACAGATACTAAAGGCTACTGGTTTTACAATGGTACTAGCTGGCAAAACATGAGTGGCAGTGGAGGTGGCAGCAGCAAATGGTTGAGCACCGCTAATGATATTTCAAACATTAATTCTGGTAATGTGGGTATTGGCATTGCTACACCATTAGGTTATGGCCATGGAGGCACCAATAAAATAGTAGAAATCAAAAATAATGATACAGGTAGTAATGCACAATCACAAATAATTTTATCAACTGCTGGCACCAGTGGATCAATGGGCGGCCTTACTTGGGCGGCACCAAATATGCCAGGAGCTGAAAAAAGGGCAGGGCTCATTGCCAATTTGTTCCAAACTGCCAATGAATCACGTATGGCATTTTTCAGCAGAACAGAAGCTGGGAATTTAACAGAAAAATTATCAATTAGAGGCAATGGTAATGTGGGAATTGGTACAACCGCTCCAGGTTTCCCTCTCAATTTTTCAAATTCTTTGGGCGATAAAATATCACTTTATGGTAATAGTGGAGCTCATTATGGATTTGGCATTCAAGGTGGATTATTTCAAATTCACAGCGATGCTGCTGGTGCCAATATTGCTTTTGGGCATGGCTCAAGCGGCAGCTTTACGGAGCGGATGAGAATTATTAATAATGGTACTGATGGGATGATCCTGAGTGGAAGGTTACTTATAAAAAATGGGTCAGTGCCTGTAGATCCAAATCAAACACCGGGTGTGTGGCTGTACAGGGCAGATAATACCAACCTGCTTGGATTTATGGGTACACAAAACAATCAAAATGTGGGCTTTTATGGTGGGCCCGCAAATGGTGGCTGGGGTTTTACGTATGATGCTGTAAATAGCAGGGTAGGTATTGGCACATCAAATCCAAATGCGCCGCTAGGTTTTCCGCCATCGCTTGGCAAAAAAATTACATTATATCCGGGTGCAACAGGCGATGCCGGGTTTGGTATGGCGGGCAATCGGTTGCAGATATATGCAGATAACCAAGCTGCCGATGTAGCTATAGGCTATGATGCTGCCGGAACTTTTAATGAGAGGTTTGCAGTGAAACCATCGGGTGCACTGGCGGTAAATGGAAACACTGGTGCGCTTAACAATGTGCTCACAAGCGGTGGGGGAGGCTCTCCCCAATGGCAACCACTTAGCAATTTTGTTAAGCCCGCTGCAATGGCTGAAGTTACTTATGTATTGTCACCTTTTTTAGTCCAAATTCCAGGTGCAAGTTTTCAAATTACCGTTCCACAAACAGGTAAGTTGGTGATTTGGGTTAACACCAACAGTAGTTTGATTTGCGTAAATCCCCTTGCCCCCTGTCCCTTTATTTGGATCCTCAAAACTTATCTAAACAATACAGACGTAGAGACTAATTACATGCAACCTCAATCAAATCTATCAGAGACAAACAATTCTGCGTCACTAGGGCCATTAGTGCTAAATGTTAATGCTGGCACATATACAATTTCATATGGTGCGAGACTGACAAGTTTAGCTGCGCCGCCTACAATAAAAATATCGGCCTACGCTCAATTTATTGCAGATTGATAAAATGAATTAAAGGAATTGATTGAAATGTAATTACATTGTTGTTGAGAAAAATAAATCAGATCAGCGTTTTTCGCATGCAGGCGAATAGTTAATAGAGGAAATCTTTTGTGAAAATTTGTAAGTAAAATCTCGTAACTTCTACTTGCTTCTGTGTGACATTTTTTTTAACTATTTAAAAAGTATAAAATCATGAAAATCAACCTATTATTCTATTTTTCTTTCTTGCCTCTACTATTTTTAGCAGAAAAAATTGCTGCCCAAATAGGTATCAATGCAATTGGAACGCCACCAGCCACCAACGCCATGTTGGATATCAGCAGTACCACAAAAGGGTTATTGATTCCTAGAATGACAACCACCCAACGCAATGCTCTTACTGCATCAGATGGCCTTACCGTGTATGATACCGATACCAAAGGATATTGGTTTTATAATGGTACGAGTTGGCAGAATTTGTCGACTGTGGCTGGAAATACACCTTGGCTCACCGCTGGCAATAATATTTATAATGCAAATACTGGCAATGTGGGTATCGGAACGAACTCACCTGAATATAAATTTGATGTATTGCATAATGGGAATAGTGGATTAAGAGTAAAGTCAAGTTTCTCCTACTCAGTCATAGATATTGATGCTGCTAGTGGTGAAGCCGCTATGAAATTTTCAAAAAATGGTGCTCAACGCTGGACTATTAGAAATGAAGGATTAACTGATAACCTTGATTTTTTTCAAAATGGATCAAGAATGACACTGCAAAATAATACAGGTAATTTAGGAATAAATGATGTTGCACCTTTAGCTCGATTATCAATTGGAGGAAACATTAAAATAGCCGACGGCACTCAGGCAGCTGGCAAAGTACTTACTTCAATTGATGGTTCTGGAACAGCCAATTGGCAGTCATTACCCGTTCAAAATAATTATTGGACAGCCAATGGCCAAAATATTTATAACAATAATGCCACAAATGTGGGTATTGGAACAAGCACGCCAGGCTTTCCTTTGAATTTTGCTAATGCTTTAGGGGATAAAATATCGCTTTGGGGAAATGCGGGGAATCATTATGGCTTTGGCATTCAAAGCGGTCTGCTTCAAATACATTCAGATGCAGTGGCAGCTGACGTGGCTTTTGGCTATGGCAGAAGTGGTGCTTTTACAGAAACTATGCGCATAAAAGGCGATGGGCAATTACTTTTAAATAGCACCTCCCAAGAAAGCTTGTGGATAAATGGCCCAACGGGTAACTATATTACCTTAGCAGAGAATACGATAACCAGAGGCTATTTGGGCTCGTATTCAGGTGCCGATCAAGACATTGAATTGGGTACACATACTCAAAACCCGACTGGTTCAGTACATTTATCAACTGGAAATGTACCTCGATTAACCGTAAGGCCAGACGGCAATGTGGGTATAGGCAATACCAACCCCGCAAAACCTTTATCTTTCCCTTCTGCCTTGGGCGAAAAAATATTGTTATATCCTGGTGGGGTAGGTGAAGTGGGCATAGGCGTATATGGCAATGAACTGAGGCTTCATGCCGATAACCCTGGTGCTAAAGTAAGCTTTGGCACGCAAGACAATGCGGGCGTATTTACAGAAAATGCCAAAGCGGAAAGAAATGGTGCTTATGCCTTTTCAATATTTGGCAGCCTTTGGGTAAACGGTACCACTTATGCGAGCGATCAAAGATTCAAAAAAAATATAAAACCGATGGGTAATTCATTGAGTAAACTCATTCTTCTACAAGGAGTTAACTATGATATGAACACTGATGAATTTAAGAAAAATAATTTTAAATCCACAAAAGACATTGGGTTGATTGCTCAGGAGGTACTAAAAATTTTCCCGGAAGTAGTTGCTGAAAAAGACGGTTATTTAGGTATTGACTATGGTAAATTGGTGCCTGTTTTGATAGAATCAATTAAAGAGCAACAAAAGCAAATAGAAGAGTTATTGGCGTTGGTGAAGGGGATGAATAAATGATTTTAATCCTTATAGGTTTTAAAAACCTATAAGGATTTTTTCAGAAATGTATAACCAATTTAATCTAACAGAATTAAGAATCCCATTAGATTTTATTAGGCACTTTTTAAAAATATATTAAAACTACAAAACTATGAAAATCAAACAGATACCACCTATTTTACTCGCTTTTTTTCTTTTATTTCAAGAAAAATTAACAGCCCAAATTGGCATAAACGCCTCCAATACTCCACCAGCCACCAATGCCATGTTGGATATCAGCAGCACCACAAAAGGCTTACTCATTCCCCGAATGACCACCGCCCAACGTAGTGCACTTTCTGCAAGTGATGGCCTTACTGTGTATGATACCGATACCAAAGGCTATTGGTTTTATAATGGCACGAGTTGGCAGAGTATGAGTGGCGGTGGAAGTAGCCCTTGGCTGCCTAATGGAAATAATATTTATTATAACACCGGAAAAGTGGGCATAGGCGAAGCCACGCCAGGCTTTCCATTAAATTTTGGTGGCTCATTGGGCGATAAAATTTCACTTTTTGGAAATACAGGTGCACATTATGGTTTTGGTGTACAAAACGGGCTTTTACAAATGCATGGCGATGATGTATATTCGAATATAGCTTTTGGCTATGGGTCAAGTACAAATTTGATAGAAAGGATGAGAATTATTAATGGAGGTGGTGAAGGCATGCAACTTTTTGGAAGATTAACTATGCGCAATGGCACTATTCCAATTGATTTAAATTATGGATCAGGCATTTGGCTGTATAAAGCTGATGATTCGGGCAAATTGGGCTTCATGGGTGCTATGAACAATCAAAACGTGGGGTTTTTTGGAGGCCCTGGCCTTTGGGGCTTTGTTTACGATGCCATTAATAGCCGTGTGGGCATAGGCACTACTCTACCAGATACAAAACTACATGTTGCTGGTAATATCAAAATGGTGGATGGTACGCAAGCGCTTGGTAAAGTGCTCACTTCTGATGGAAATGGAGTAGGTTCTTGGCAAACTTTACCAGTTACAGCGACTTTAGGTTGGACCGAATCAGGTAATAATGTGTACAAAACTAACTTAGCAGGCAATGTAGGAATAGGCACAAACTCTCCCGGTTTTCCACTAAATTTTTCAAATTCTTTGGGCGATAAAATAGCACTTTGGGGAAATACTGCGGATGACCCACATTATGGCTTTGGTATTCAAGATGGCCTATTGCAAATATATACCGATGAAATTGTATCCGATGTGGCTTTTGGTTATGGACAAAGTAATGATTTCACTGAAACCATGCGTGTAAAAGGCAATGGAGCTTTGGCGTTAAAGGGTAATATGGGTGCTGTCAATCAGATATTAACGAGCAATGGAGCCAATGTGTCCCCAGAATGGAAAACACCCGTTTCAGCATATAATAATTTATACCAATTATTTCAATCGGATATTGTAGAAATTTTACCCGGGGGGCCAAAAACAGACTTGCCGGGTATGACCCAATCTATTACTGTTGTTGGCAATGCTAAAATAATTATAACATTTAATATAAGTTCAGAATCAATACTTTGCTTTGGTTGTGGGCATACCCGTGCTTCGGTAGAAATTTATCGAGATGCTACCTTTTTAATGAGCTTTACGGAGGCAATTCCCAATGGCAATGAGGTTACTACCAGTGGCACTTATATTGCTTCGGTGGGGCCAGGTACCTATAATTTCAATCTGAAAGGCTTTCACGAATCAGGGCCCACAGTAAGATATTGGGGGGTGAATACCTTAGCATTTTCAAATATGACTTTGCAGGTAGTGAATGAATGATGTTTTTACTTTTTTTCGCTTTTTTCACATTGATACACGGGGTTCAAAGGGTTACAATTTTTACAATCAATAATTTTTAAAAAAATACTCCGGGTCTTATTTGTGCCTCCGTGCGACATTTTTTTTGCTCCATCCAACATTTTTTACATTAAATAATAAAACAATGAAAACCAATCATTTACACATTATTTTACTCGCTTTTTTTCTTTTATTTCAAGAAAAATTAACAGCCCAAATTGGGCTCAACTCCACAAATACGCCACCAGCCACCAATGCCATGTTGGATATCAGCAGCACCACAAAAGGGCTTTTGATTCCTAGAATGAATACTGGCCAAAGGACCACCTTAACCGCTACCGCCACCGATGGCCTCACCGTGTATGATACCGATACAAAAGGATATTGGTTTTATAATGGTACGAGTTGGCAGAGTATGAGTGGCGGTGGAAGTAGCCCTTGGCTGCCTAATGGTAATAATATTTATTATAACACCGGAAAAGTGGGCATAGGCGAATCTGCACCTGGCTTTCCATTAAATATTGGTGGTCCATTGGGCGATAAAATTTCACTTTGGGGCAATTCTGGCGAACATTATGGGCTAGGTATACAAAATAATCTATTCCAAATCCATGGCCAGGATATTAATTCAAATATTGCCTTTGGTCATGGGCAAAGTGGCAGTTTTACGGAACGTGCCAGAATAATAAATGGAGGTGAATTAGGGATGTCACTAACGGGTAGATTATACTTAAGAGCAGGTACCCAGTCTGCTGGGCTTTATCTAACAAATGCTGCCAATACAGCCAATTCGTCATTTATAGGCCTTGCTGCCGATGATATAGTTGGCTTTTATGGCACTGGACCAACACAATGGGGCTTTGTAATGAACACAAACTCAGGCAATCTAGGCATAGGCAATACCAACCCGCAGAGACCATTGTCATTTGCTCCTAGATTGGGTAAAAAAATATCGTTATACCCTGGCGGTTTGGGTGATGTGGGCATTTCAGTTACAGATAGTCAATTGGAAATGTATTGCGACTATGGTGGCCGAGCAGCATTGGGTATCGACTCCTTTGAAAATGGTTTTAAGCGGCTTGCTTATGCCTCTGACGACAACCAGAAATTCACCGTGGAAGGCTATGTGTCTGCTGGTGGTTATGTTACTTTTTCGGATGCTCGCTATAAAAAAGAGATAGAAACAATACCAAATGCTTTAGATAAATTGTTGAAAATAAGAGGCACAAATTATCATTTTAAAACCAATGAATTTCCTAAAAATAATTTTAATGAAAGCTTGCAGTTTGGGGTGATCGCTCAAGAAATTGAAAAAATATTTCCAGAACTTGTTACCAATAATAACGATGGTTATAAAACTGTAAATTACCAAGGTCTGATACCAATATTAATAGAATCAATAAAGGATTTGAAAAAAGAAATTGATAAAAAGAATGAAGATATTGATCTGTTAATGAATACTTTAAATGCAAAAATTGAGTCTATGATAGTTCCAAAACTTGAAATAAAAGAGATAAAAACAAATTGATGTATAAAAATCATGTGTTAGGCGAATAGTTATTGTAACTTTCAATAAACTTATTACGATTTAATTTTTCTACCACAATGGTTTGTGGCACACAGAGCACAGCATTATGTTTTGTGTGGCACAAGCCACGGAGCGAGTAAAGCAAGCAAAACTGGGCTTTTTGTGGGAGGCTCTTTTTCAGGAAAATTAAATCGAAATGACGGTGAAATTCAATGCTCGGGCGGGCCAATTACTAAATGGAAAGTAGTTGAAATTACGGGTAATTATCGGTTAATTTGGCAAGCATTGCCATAAATGAGTAGGTTAAGGAATCAGAAAGAAATAGGACCGTTAACTAATTTTTCAATTAAATTGTATTGAGTTTTTCATTAAAGTATTAACTTTATTTTTTATAATATCATTAAAGTTAAATAAATGACATATAGCGGTTTACCCTATTTTCCTTTCAAATAAATAAATTAATATAAATATGAAAACTCAACTAATTATTTTACTTTCATTTTTGGTAATTATTTCAACCAAAACCACATTTTTTGGTCAATCATCTATTGATGATGTGCCTCCTAAAAAGTCAATCGAAACTAAATCTGAAAAACTAAGAATAGCCGCACCACTATCAGACTGGGTACTCGCCGGAACAGAAATCTATAATCTTTCCACCGAAGTAGGCATTGGAACAGCGACTCCGGGCTATAAACTTGATATTCAACATGGTGGCGGTACGGGCTTACAGGTACAATCTTCAGGCTCCTTCTCAGTAATTGATATAGATGCTTTTTCGGGTGATGCCGCTCTCAGGTTTGCTAAAGCTGGTGTTAACCAATGGAATTTAAGAAATGACCCAGCAACCGATAATTTACAAATTTTTGAATTAGGTGGTGGAGGAGAAAGATTTAACATTCAAAATACAACTGGCAATTTGGGATTGAATGATTCCAACCCAACAGAAAAATTTTCTTTAAAAGGGCGTATAAAAATGGATGACCCCTCAAAGGGACTTGGCAAAGTACTTACTTCGGATGCGAATGGGGTGGGTACTTGGCAAACAGTAGGCACAGCTGTAGCAGGCTGGTCGGTAGTTGGAAGCAATATTTATAATTCGGGCCTTGGATTCGTTGGTATAGGCACAAGTACTACAAATGCTCCATTACAATTTGCCAATGCCGTTGCCAACAGAAAAGCAGTTTTATATGAAAATGCAAATAATGACCACCAATTTTATGGCTTTGGTGTAAACCCTGGAGCACTCCGCTATCAAGTGGAAGGGGTAGGGTCCAACCACGTTTTTTATGCTGGATTAACTTCTGGTTCTTCCAAAGAACTTTTCAGAATATCTGGCAATGGATCCGTTACTGTAAATGGCCAGTTTACACTTACTAGTGATGCACGTTTAAAGAAAAACATAAAACAAATGGAAAATGTAATGCCAAAACTATTGGCAATGAATGGCAAAAGTTATAATTGGATAGATGAAGCAACTTCAAAACAAAACCAAATAGGTTTGATTGCTCAAGAAGTGGAAAAAATATTTCCAGAACTGGTTCAAACCAACGAAACAGGCTATAAATCAGTGAATTATATTGGTTTGGTACCTGTACTTTTGGAAGGAATCAAAGACTTGCAAAAGCAATTGGATAGCAAAACCAATGATATTGAAAAGCTTAAAGCTGAAATGGCAAGTATTAAAGAAATGATTAGTAGTATTTCTGCATCTAAATAAAAAAATAAATTGTAATTCATAAAGCCGTTCGATAATTCGAGCGGCTTTTTTATGTAATTAACAATAAATATTTATATATTTGATTAGCAATCTAAACAATTAACACTATGAAAATCAAATATTTACACCAATTTTTATTACTATTTTATTTAATTTGTTTTACAAAAAATAGTTTTGCTCAATTAGGAATAAATGCCGATAATTCGGCACCAGCAAGTAATGCTATGCTCGATGTAAGCAGCACTACAAAAGGGCTATTAATGCCTCGTATGACCACTGCACAACGCAATGCCATATCTGCAACGAGTGGCTTAACTGTATACGATACAGATATTCAAGGTTATTTCTATCACAATGGTACCAGTTGGCAACATTTATTAACCACTGCCAATGTAGCCAATACTACACCTTGGCTTACCGCTGGAAACCATATTTACAATAGCAATACGGCCAATGTAGGTATTGGTTTGGTGAACCCAACTCGAGGCAAGTTGGAGGTGGCAGGTGTATCGGGTATTGGTGCAACCAATGCGCTTTTTGGCTCTGGCGCCAATGGTATTTCACTTCAGCAAAACTGGCCAACTATCGGCTTCAACCAATATCGTGATGACACTGCTGGTAATGGCAAGTACATGGGCAATGGCTATGGCGCTATACAATATTTTGACATAGGCAGTGGTACAATGGCCATTGATATGTTTGCAAATGGAACAGGTAATAACCTAACCAATACAGGCAAAAGAGCCCTTACTATTCAAAATAATGGCAATGTGAGTATAGTGGGAGGTGCGGCTAATGCCACTCTTTATGTTACAAAAAATGGCAATTTTGATGGTACAGCTATTTTTGGAGGCACAAATTATGCCTCCTATTTTAACTATTCTAACAATGAGGATACCTATATTAGGGCAGGTAAAACAGTTGGAAAGGTGATATTGAACGACCTGCCCAATGCCAAAATTCAAATGGGAAATGGTGATGGAAATGTAGGTATCAATATCAGCCCAGCTGGCTATTATAATTTGGATATTGGGCAAAAAATAACTGATGGGGGCATTCGATTAATTTCGTCAGATTGGTATGATAATAATTGGGAAATCAGAAATGAAATATATAGTAATGCCAATTTCACCTCCTGTTTGATGCTTAAATATAATACTGGAATAAAAGGCTGGTTTAGGCCTGACACAGGCGATTGGTCGGCACAGTCCGATAGGCGATTAAAGAAAAATATTGAAGAGTTAAATTCGGTTTTACCAAAGGTAATGGCTTTAAAGCCAAAGGCTTACGAATTTAAATACAATAATCCGAGCAACAATAGGTCATTTGGTTTCATTGCTCAGGAGCTCCAAGAGCTGTTTCCTGAAATGGTAGATCAAGTATCCACGAAAGCGAATCCCGAGGTGCCTGGTAGCCTAGATAATCAAATGGGAATATCCTATTCTCAACTTTCAGTAATAGCCCTGAAAGCTATTCAGGAGCAACAGGAAATGATTTTAGAATTGAGAAAAGAAATAAATGTATTGAAAACAAAAATTAAAAATTAATGTCACTAAATATTAATGATTTAACACTAACCGTCTGGTGCCCATGACTTTTTTTTGATTGATAGACAACAATATTTCGATTACCTATCCTATTTGATTGATAAAACTATTTTTTAAAAAAATAAAAAGAATTTCAACAAATTTTTAAACCTTTTAAACCGATGAGCAGAAAAACAACCAACCTAAAAACTGGAGTTTATATGAAAGCTTCAGAAAGCTATTGCTTTCTCATACAACCCGACGGGAAAACAGAAATTAAAACCCGCCCAATTAAATATTTTGAGCCTATTTTGCAGAAAAGTGGATGGTGTCGTATCCACCGAAGCTATTTTGTAAATCCACATTTTGTTGAACATATATCAGAAGATCGCAACAGTATTTTCTTGCAAAATGGAACAGAATTACCCATTTCCCGTAGAAATAAAAAAAACGTTGCCAAATGGCTTAGTATTTCCCTTTTTTATTAATATTTAAAATAAAAACCAATTAAATTAGGAAACATACCTTCAGTTTCTTTTAAAAATCATTTTTATTTTTAAAATATTAAAACAAATAAAGCTATGAAAATCAACAAATTAACTCAACTGTTTATTATTGTTTATTTACTTTTTGCAAATAATAAAATAATAGCCCAAATAGGAGTAAATGCAACAAATACTGCACCCAATTTAAAAGCCATGCTCGATGTTGAAAGTGCCGACAAAGGCATACTCATACCCCGCATGAACTCCGCCGCTCGTGATGCTATCGCCAGCCCTCCCAATGGCCTGATGATTTATAATAATCAAACCAACAAATTTAATTATTATAATGGTGCTGCCTGGCAAGAGACTATTTTGGGAAATCAATGGGCAATTAATGGATCAAACATTTCTTATTCTGGGGGTAATGTAGGCATTGGTACCACTACCCCCGCTGCATCAGGCCAACTGGATGTAAGCAGTACAACCAAAGGTTTTTTGCCACCCAGGATGACAACTGCGCAAAGAGATTTAATTGTATCACCGGCTGCAGGACTTATTATTTACAATACTACTTTCAAATCCGTTCAAGTTTATAATGGAACAGCTTGGTTTTCTAACGTGCATTTCATTGGCGAAAGTTACGGAGGTGGTATTGTGTTTTATATATATGATAACGGGCAGCATGGGTTAATAGCAGCTACTGCTGACCAAGGACCAATAAGATGGTTTGGTGGTACTTATACATATACCCGTGCCTGGGCAGATGGTGTAGGAGCAGGTTTAAAAAATACAGCTATTGTAATTGCCAACCAGGGGCCGGTTGATGGGAATACATTTGCCGCCACTTTGTGCAACGAATATTCAGTTACCGTTGGTGGCGTTACTTATGGTGACTGGTATTTACCTTCAAAATACGAGTTGAATTTATTGTACCTTCAAAAAACCTTTGTTGGCGGTTTTAGTAGTTTCGGCTATTGGAGTTCCTCGGAGTCCAGCATCTTCGACGCCTGGGTTCAGTCCTTCAGCGACGGCGCCCCGAACCTCAGCTTAAAGGGCGAACTAGGCTTTGTTCGTGCAGTTCGGGCTTTTTAACTATTTATCTATTTAACTTCTACCATGGTCTGTGGTAAACAGAACACAGCATTGTGTCTTGTGTGCCACAAGCCATGGAATCGAAACTTTTCTTTTGTGATTTATAAAAATGATTGAAAGTTCTTTCTAATTACTTGTGGTACACAAGAGACATTATTAATTGTTCTTTGTGCTAAAAGACCAAGAGCTTGGAATAATCACAAACAAAACTATCACTATGGTCTCTAGTACACAAAACAACCTCGCCTGAGTGGATTGTGGCCCACAATCCACGGAGTGAAGACCCTGTTAAAACTGCAGAAAAATTTCATAAACACAAGCAAATCAATCATATACACCTGTGAATTATATAATTAATTTCAATAATTGTATAACTACTACCTTGATAAACAAAAATATCGTTGCTTATTATAAAATTCAAAATATAAACAAAGAAATGAAAACAATTCTACAGAGCGGATTAGTTGCATTTATAATGCTTCTTCTTCCAAAAACAGATTATGCACAAATAGCCCAATTGGGAACCGCAGCTAATTTTGCTTTTTTTACAAGCGTTGGGGCATTTACCAATGCAGGCACCACCCAAATAACCGGCAATATTGGTACCAATGCCGGCCCATTAACAGGATTTCCTCCGGGAACAATAATTGGACAAATTGAGGTAGAAAATGCAATTACGGTTCAAGCGGCAACTGATGTAGCCGCTGCCTATAAATTTTTTAGCACTAGAACCTGCGGTACCGTATTAGTGGCCACTTTAGGAGGAGGTCAAATAATTACGCCTGGCGTTTACTGCATTGGCACAGCAATAGGTTTAAACGGCGACTTGGTTTTAAATGCTCAAAATGACCCAACTGCTTTGTTCATTATTCAAATTGACGGCGCTTTAAGCACTACTACTAATTCAAAAGTTGTACTGTTAAATGCGGCTTGTAGTGAAAATGTATTTTGGCAAGTAAATGGTGCTGTAGAAATAGGCAATATGGGTGAATTTAAAGGTTCTATCATAGCAAATGGTGCAATATCTTTGTTAGAAGGAGCTTAAACTAACCGGGCATGGACTTACCAAAGCAGAAGCAATTGATCTTCATAACAATATTGCTTCATCTTTAGGCCAATGCGCCAGCCCTTTGGCAATAAAACTCAGAAAAATTTCTGCATCAAATATGGGAAAAGATAACAATGTGAATTGGAAAAGCGAATCAGAATGTGACGGCGATTTTTTTGAACTGGAAAGAAGCGCTAATGCGAAGAATTTTGCACAAATCGCTCAAATACCTACTCAAGGAAAAAATATAGCCTATAGTTATTTAGATAAATTAGCGCCAAGCGGAATAAGTTATTATAGGCTGAAAATGAATGAATTATCAGGAAAATTTACTTATTCACAAATTGTAGCGGCCAACTTGAATACTGCTGGTGAATATACTTTTGAAGTTTATCCAAATCCTGTGATAGATATTTTGAATCTGAAAATATTAACAAAAAAGGGAGGAAGTCATATCATAAATATTTTAGATATAACCGGAAAGAGAATAGAAAATATAGTAATAAATGATGATAATACATCAATAGACATGTCTGCACTGGCACAAGGAGTCTATTTTTTAATATATAATGAAAATAATACACGTCAAACTATAAAAATACTTAAACAATAATTTTTTAGAATGTTGGAATAAACATTCTAAAAAGATAAGTCTGGACCGATATATTTCTACTCAGCGTTTTCAACTGAAATTACCACCGTGGTCTCTGGCACACAGAATGTAGCAATTTGTCTTGTGTGCCATGAGTCACGGAAACGGTGTGCCGAAAGCCACATAAACAAACCTTTTTAATACAAATTTTTTATAATTCTAAAACCCTGCAGGATTCTGTGATCATACAAATCAATTAAAAATCTATCAATTTTCGCAACTTTTTCTCTTTATTTTCAAAAAGTATTATTGCTCAAGATATAAAGTTTAAAGACATCAACGTGGTATTCACTGTAACACCATTTCTGAAGTAACCGTTGGCACCAACACTGGCTTATTTATTTTCAATGGAGCTTGTTTATAATATTTTGAAGGCTTATCTCGCTTTACTTTGGGTGCATCAAATGCACCAATACAATCAGAAGGGCTAGCAGCCAATCTCAATCTTTTTGTTGATGGCTCCTCCACTACACTGCATATTGTTAATTAGCAGATTACGGTGCCAAATGGCCCCATTGGCGTTAATTTTACCCAAAATGGCACAAATATGCCTTTTGGGTTTAATAGATATTTTACTACTAGGGACAGCTTAAGGATTAAAGTTAGTATTTTTAATATTACTACCACCATGGTCTGTGGCACATAGAACACAGCATTGTGTCTTGTGTGCCACAAGCCATGGAGTGAGAGCAACAAATCAACTGTTTATTATTTTTTATTTTGTTTTTGCAATTGTGATTTAAAGTGAGTTAATAATTTTTAACTAAATTTATTTTTCATTAATTTTATTTGAATAAATATTCAACCATGAAATGAACCTGATTTGGACAACCCAAACTGCTGATAAAAAGAAGTTTAGCCAAAATTATGGAATTCCATGTGACCTTAAAAACAATTAAATAGCCATGAAACACAATCTATTTACTGCATTATTTATCGTTTTTTTTATGATAAATACACTTACTTTTGCCCAGTTAGGCATAAAAGAAACCAACACTGCCCCTCACCCCAGTGCTATGCTGGATGTGGAAAGCCCCAATAAAGGCATCTTAATTCCTCGGATGAATACGGCAGTGCGTGACGCCATTGGCTCCCCACCAGATGGCCTGATGATTTATAATAGTCAATCCAGAAAGTTCAATTATTTTAATAATACAGCTTGGCAAGAAGCACTTTTTGCCGACCAATGGACGGTAAATAGTCCTAATATTTCCTATTCGGGGGGCTTTGTTGGGATTGGTATTGCAAACCCAACTCGTGATTTGGTCATTAATAGTTTATTTACGCCTGACATCCTAATACAACAAAGTGTTTTTACAGGCAATACCAGCACTGATGGTTTCATGCTGGGTACCAATGGATTTTTTGATGGCGAAATTTGGAATTTTGAAGATGCAGGTATAAGATTCGGCACTAGTAATTTCGAGAGAATGAAGATATTAGCTAACGGTAATGTGGGTATTAATCAAGAGGCTCCAACAGAAAAACTAGATGTAAATGGGAATATAACTGTGTCTAGTAATATTTTTTTGTCAAGCACTAGTGAAGTAAATAGAACCTCAACAGGTGCTGCCAATATGGTACCCATATCGTATGGCAATGTGGCGGCGGCTGGTGGTATTTTAGGAGGTACAGGAAATTTTACAGTCAGTAGGACTGCTGCCGGCAATTACGAAATTGCGGTTAATGGTGAAACAATAGTTGGTACCGCAAATTACTTTTTTTCAGTAGTTCCCTTGTCGCCCAATCCGCAATATGCTACGGCTAATTCTTTTAACAATAATCTTAAAATAGAAATTTTTGACATAAATGGTGTGAATCAAGACGGCATTTTTTCATTTTTTGTTTACAAACTGTAATTTTTTTGTCCCTTTTAATTTTCTAATTCTATGAAAATCAATAAATTACAAATATTTTTTCTAGTATTCATCAGTGCAAGCTCTTATGCCCAATTAGGCATAAAGGAAACCAATACTGCACCCAACTCAAAAGCCATGTTGGATGTAGAAAGTGCCAATAAAGGAATTTTAATTCCAAGAATGAACACTACAACAAGAAATGGAATCACTACCCCAACCAATGGCTTGATGATTTACAATAACCAAACTAAAAAATTTAATTATTTTGATAGCCAGCTATGGAAAGAATCACTTTATACCAACCAATGGAACTTAAATGGTGGCAATATATCATATACACAGGGTTTTGTAGGTATTAATTTCTCAGCACCAACACGTGATTTGGTCATTAACAGTATCTTAGACCCTGATATTTTATTGCAACAAGGGGCAAATACGGGCAATACTAGCACGGATGGATTTATGTTGGGTACTAATATAAATTATGAGGGCGAAATTTGGAATTTTGAAACTGGGGGCATACGTTTTGGTACCAATAATACGGAAAGAATGATAATACAAAGCAATGGAAATGTTGGCATTAATACAACGAGTAGTTCAAAACTTGGTGTTGCAGGAAATATAAAAGCGTCGGGCGATATTAAATTTTCCTTTTTAGGTTTTGGTGAAATCAATAGAACCTCCACAGGCACTGCCAATTTATTGCCGATAGCTTACGGCAATGTGGCAGCTTCAGGGGGGCTAAATGGAAATTCTGGCAATGTTTCTTCCGTTAAAATTTCTACAGGCGTATATGAGGTTACCATAGCGCTTGAAGCAATTTCTGGTTATACCAACTATTTTTATAAGGTTGTTCCTATTTCTGCCAACCCACGAATTGCTACGGTATATCATTACGAGCCCAACTCAAATTTTAGAGTAGAGATTTTTAATGCGGGTGGGCTTAATATAGACGACAATTTCTCGTTTGTGGTGTTTAAACTTTAATTCATTTTTACCACCGTGGTCTGCTGGACACAGAACAAAGCGTTGTGTCTTGAGTGCCACAAGCCTTTACCTTTGATTAGCTGTAATATTCTAAGATTGAAGTTCTTTTTTTTACTGCGTTTCACAAGAAAAATTGATTGGACTAAACAAGGATTCAAAAATACTTGTTTTAGTTGAATTAACAAGTCAATCAGGATAAGTGAACTAAAGGCCACAAGCATGCATAAGGCATATCCGTGGATGTAGACTTATCTTGATTTTTTCTAAGATGCATCATATAGAAATTTGGTGTAAAGCACCGTTATTAAGGTTTTAATGAAGCTTAGGAATTGACTTTAACCATTTAAACTCTTTCAATTATGTATCAATTTATTGTAAGTTTCGACATTTCAAAGCTAACTCTGGATAGTACAATAATTATCAATGGAGATTTGCTTGCGGCTTCACATCAAACATTAGAAAATAATGAAGATTCGATTGTAAAACTATTTAAAGGCTATTTAAAACAACCTGGATTTACATTTGAAAACTGTTTAATTTGCATCGAAGCAACTGGCGTTTATACTTATCCTTTACTGAGTTTTGCAGCTAAAAATAATGCTAAAATTTGGATTGAATCTGGCGTGCAAATTAAAAAATCAATCGGAATTCAAAGAGGTAAAAGCGACAAAGTTGATTCATTTAGAATTGCAGAATACGCCTTCAAAAACCAAGAAAAGGCCAGACTATGGAAGCCGAGCAACCAAATTATTACTCAAATTAAGCACTTAACGAGTCTTAGAGTAAGGTTGCTGAAAAGTAGACATAGTTTAGTGATTCCAGTAAAAGAATTTGAGGAAGTTGGCGATTTGAAAATGGCCAAAATATTAGGAAAGGCAATGAAATCAAGTTTGGTTTCTATTGAAGCTGACATTAAAAAAATAGAAAGACAAATTATAACATTGTTAGAAGGGGATTCAGGCTTGAAAGAATTGTTTTCATTAGTAACATCAGTTGTAGGTATAGGAAATCAAACGGCTCTTGCGCTAATTATTTATACAGATGCTTTCACTCTTTTTGATGATCCCCGAAAACTAGCATGTTATGCAGGAGTAGCTCCATTTGCATATGCTTCTGGAACAAGTATTAAAGGAAAACCTCGAGTCAGTAAAATGGCAAACATAAACCTGAAAACTACTTTGCATATGGCGTCCTTAACAGCGGTAAAACTTGATATACAATTAAAAAAATATTACGACAGAAAAGTAGCGGAAGGAAAAGCAAAAATGTCAGTTTTGAATGCAGTTAAAGCCAAACTTTTACATAGAGTAATGTCAGTAGTTCAAAGAAACAAAAAATATGAAAATTCCGCTGATTTTTCTTTGGTTTTGTCATAGAAATCCACGGAGTGTAATTTCATTTAAATAACATCTTGAAATGTTAAGATTTATGAAAACTAATATATCAACCTTATTATTCTTTTTTTTAATTGTAAATAGTGCTTATTCACAGTTAGGTGTGAAAGAAACCAATACTGTACCCAACTCAAAAGCCATGCTCGATGTGGAGAGTACTAATAAAGGGGTGCTTATACCTAGAATGAGTACAGGTTCACGTGATGTAATAGAATCGCCGCCTGCAGGATTAATGATTTACAACAGCACTACAAACGATTTTAACTATTGGAATGGCATTGTTTGGACCGACTTTAATTCTGCAGTTTTAAACCTTCCCTTTAATGGCCAAGGTGTTAATATTTTTGGTGGCGAACAAGGCCTAATGCAAATTTCAAATATAGGCACAGGCACAGGCCTAGTCGTGAGAGTTGGCTTGGGGGGCCAGCTACTTTCAGGCCAATCATTTGGGGGTTATTTTGCTTCGTCTGAAAACGGTATTTTTTCATCAAGTGGAGTAGGAAAACGTGCCTTAGTAACTGCGGGAGGCTTGCAATTTGGGGCAAATAATGGGGGTATTAATAGGATACTTACCTCAATTGATGCATCGGGAACTGCAACTTGGCAAAGTACAGCAAACTTAACTGGCCTCGAGGTAAATGGAGGAACAAAATTTGGGGTAAATGGAACTTCAATTACTGAAATCATTAAAATTACAATGAGTGGCAATATTGGAAATATGTTAGCTGGTACGGTAGGCACAATTACATTCAGTGTACCCAATGCTCAAGTGGGATCCACAGTGCATATTTCACCTTCGGTTAATTTGCCAGCTGGTATAGTATTTAGCCATGCCTTGGTAGAAGCAGCTGGAGCGGTGGAAGTAAAATATTTTAATGCATCTGCTAGCCCAATCGACCCTGCAGCTCAAAACTACCATATTACAATTATCAGGTAGTAAATAAAGTGCAATAATTTTCTTGCCATTTTAAATCAAAAATTTAGAATTAATTTTTCAATAATCTAAATTTATTTTACATTAGAAAATCCAATATTTGAAACTACCACCGTGTTCTGTGGCACACAGAACAAAGCATGTGTCTTGTGTGCCACAAGCCAAGGAGTGGGTTTTATGATAAATTTTTTTACCCAAATGGTCTGTGACAAAAAAAATTCTCGATTTAATGGCTTTAAATTTACCTCAAAATCAAAATATTTTTTACTAAAAATTGTATTTCCTTTTCTGAAAATATCATAATTTGAATAGTACTCAAATGAAAAATGAGAGACTAAAACTAATAAATAAAATTCATTTTTAATTTAGATTAATTATAGTTTTATCCAAGCCATTTATTAATTTGCAACAAATTAAATAACGCTTTTACTATGAAAATCTCAAATTTCACACTTGTTTTACTTTTTTCAGTATTTACAGTTTTTGGTCAAAATACGTACAATCTTATTCCTTCCCCTAAAAGCTTAATAGCTGTAGAAGGAAAATTCCAATTCAAGAAAAATACATCAATTACCTTACTCACTGCCGACGCTGGGATAAGCGCTGTGGCCATTATGCTTTCGGAGCAAATAAAATTGGCAACGGGCTTATCAATATTGATAAAAAATGCAAAATCTGCGAGTTCGGGAATAATTTTCAAGCAAAGTAATGTTTCAGGTGAAGAGGCATACACTTTAAATATTTCGTCAAAAAAAATTGAAATAGAAGCGAAAACTGGTAAAGGGGCTTATTATGCTTTACAAACTTTGTATCAGCTAATGCCATCAGAAATTTTTAAACCTGACCAAAAAATAGAAAGTTTAACAGCTGTTAATTGCAAAATTGACGACCAACCAAGATTTTCGTATAGAGGTTTAATGTTGGATTGTGGTCGACATTTTTATCCTGTGGATGCTGTGAAGAGATATATTGATTTGATGGCCCTTTATAAACTAAATACCTTTCATTGGCACCTTACTGAAGACCAAGGCTGGCGTATTGAAATCAAAAAATATCCATTGCTCACACAAATTGCCTCTAACAGAAAAGAAACCATGTTGGGCAAATATAGTGACAATAAGTACGATGGAAAACCTTATGGAGGCTATTATACTCAAGAGCAAATAAAAGAAGTGGTGGCTTATGCCTCCTCAAAATTTATTACAATAATACCTGAAATTGAAATGCCAGGCCACTCTCAAGCCTTACTTTCGGCTTATCCTCAATTAGGGGGAAATCCCGATAAAATATACCAAGCACGTACCAAATGGGGCGTTTCGGAAGAAGTGCTTTTTCCGAGAGAAGAAACTTTCACTTTTCTTGAAAATGTATTGTCAGAGGTAATGGACTTATTTCCAAGTAAATACATTCATATTGGTGGCGATGAATGCCCCAAAACGGAATGGAAAGCGAGCCGTTTTTGCCAAAAAATGATAAAAGATTTAGGGCTAAAAGATGAGCATGAATTGCAGAGCTATTTCATTCAAAGAATCGATAAATTTGTAAGCGCTAGAGGCCTAAGGATTATTGGCTGGGACGAAATATTAGAAGGCGGGCTATCAGAAAATGCCACTGTAATGAGCTGGCGAGGGGTAAAAGGGGGGATGGAGGCTGCCCAACAAAACCATGATGTAATTATGAGCCCCAATTCATTTTACTATATCGACTATTACCAATCCGACTCCAAAACTGAACCTTTGGCAATTGGTGGCAACCTCCCATTGAGTAAGGTGTATTCATTTGAACCCAATTTACCTGAGCTTACTGAGGAGCAAGCAAAGCATGTGCTAGGCGTGCAGGCAAACCTATGGACAGAGTATATCAGCAACATCAATTATGCAGAATATATGACCTACCCACGAGCCTTGGCCATGGCTGAAACCGCCTGGTCGGCTAAAGGGACTAAAAATTATGAGGGGTTTAAAACTCGACTAAAAGGTCATTTGCCCACTATGGATGCATTGAAAATTAATTATTGTAAAGCTTTTTTAGAGCAATAAATATTGACCAAAATTATAGAAGCGTATTGCCTACCACCGTGGTCTGTGGCATACAGAACACAACATTGTGTCTTGTGTGCCACAAGCCATGGAGTGGATAGCCGGGAATTGTGCATCGTTGTTTATTGATTTTGTTAATTAAACCCAGATTACGCATTAGGTATTTATTACATAAAAAGCGGTTCGCCGCCCGTCAGATTCAATAAAGCTTCCATACTCAAAAATGTATCCTCACAATAGCTATGGCTATTGTTCCGGTAAATTTTTTCCGTGTGTTGCTTTCTTTTTGCCTGATTTTCCTTCACTATAATACCTAATGCGTAAACTGGGTTAAATGGTTTATAAATTGAAGTGTTGCAAACGATGATATTTTAGTGATTGTTCTTGAAAATATTTTATCAAAAGATTTTGATTTTCCTTTATCATTATTGGGTCAATACCGCTTACTAATTTTTTTTTAAATCCAATGCAAGATTACAATCATTTTCTTTTAAATAAATTATCTTTGAAATATTAAAAAACATAAATCTCAGGCTATGAAAATCAAACAATTAACACAATTTTTCTGCTTATTATTTACCCTATTTTTAGCAAATAATATTTTTGCGCAATTAGGTGTAAATGCAACTAATGCAGCACCCAATTCAAAAGCCATGCTCGATGTGGAAAGTGCCGATAAAGGGATACTAATTCCTCGCTTAAGTACTGCTGCCAGGGATGGTATTACAAGCCCCCCCGATGGACTGATGATATATAATAACCAAACCAAAAAGTTTAATTATTTCGACAATACTGTTTGGCAAGAGAGTCTTTTTGGCAACCAATGGAATGTCTCTGGCTCTAATATATCTTATAGCGGAGGTTTTGTGGGCATAGGAATTGCTTCACCTGCTCGTAATTTAGTCATAAATAGTGCTGCTGGGGTTGCGAGTAGTATTTTAATGCAGCAAACTGCTAGTACGGGTAATGGAGTAAATGATGGATTTTTATTAGGGAGCAATTCTCTATTGCAAGGGGAGATTTGGAATTTTGAAAATTCTGGATTAATTTTTGGTACTAATAATTTAGAAAGAATGAGAGTTACCAATACTGGAAATGTTGGAATTGGCGAACAAGTGCCTGATGAAAAACTGGAAGTAAACGGTAATGTAAAAGTAATTGGAAACTTAGGGGTTGGATTAGCGGGTGCAGCCACTCAAAAATTGGATGTGAATGGAAACGTTAAATTTAGTGGCGTGCTCAATAGAACCGCCACAGGTACAACTAATTTAGTACCCATTGCCTTTGGCACTGTTCAAGACAACAGCATAATACTATCAGGCTCAGGCAATTGGACAATTACAGACCTTGGTACAGGGCATAAGAAAATAACGGTAACAGGCGTTTCACTCAATATTAGCACTCATACAGTGGTAGGTTCTACTTTTGCAGGGGCACCTCGCTTTGCTAATTTTTTGATTATTACTGGCGAGCTTGAAGTATTTACTTACACTGCAGCTCCTGTATTGTTTAATACACCTTTTAGTTTTGTGATTTATAGTGAGTAAAGAGGATACATTTATAATCATTAAAGGCTTTGTTTAAGTGAATATATGATAAAAACGCCTGCAAAAAGACCCCTTCCGTCATTCGGCTTTGCCAGAATGCCAGAGCTTCGCTCGTAAGTTTCGCACTTTGTGCTCACTTATCCAAGGGAAGGATTGGCCAAATCCCCTCCTTGGAGGGGTGCCTGACGCAGTCGGCGGGGTGGGTTTTGCATTTTAACATATATTAAATTAAACAAAGCCTTTTGTTTTAATTAA
>JANMZR010000061.1:0-5395 GCA_031383555.1 Cytophagaceae bacterium
GTAATGGTAGTTGCCTTCATCTTTTTGGGCAATATTATGGGCTGCTTTCCAATCGCCTTTAGCATCGTACCAAAGTGCCTCTAATAATTCAGAAATATTGTTAGGCATAGAATTTAGTTCCAATGATTTTTTGAAATCGGCTAAGATCATGTTCATATATTTTGATAATTTACACCTATTCTTTGTTTTACAAATCTAACTATTTTTGGTAAAAAGGGGCTAAAAATGGCCTTTAAATTGGTTATCTTTGTACAAATATCAACTATTTTCTTTTGAATTTGAAATTAACTAATACTCCAAAATCGCAAGGATTTTTTTTTCCTCCAGAGTGGCATCCACATTTTGCAACTTGGATTACTTTTCCTCATAACGATGCTTCGTGGCAAGGTCAAAAAAGAGAGAAAATGTATGATAATTATATTCAATTGATAAAAACAATTTCAACAAAAGAAAAAGTTTGTATCAATGCTAATAATACTGATTTAGAGCAATTTATACTCGAGTTATTTTTGGAAAATGAAGTTAATCTTAATCAAATTGAAATAGTAGTAAATCCTACAAACGATGCTTGGTGTCGTGACCACGGTCCCGCTTTTTTAATTAATCCAGTCACTAAACAGCGAATGATTGTAGACTGGGAGTACAACGCTTGGGGAGGCAAATATCCGCCGTTTTCAGATGATAATAATTTACCTAAACAAATCGCAAAGCAGCGAAATTTACCTTTTGTAAGCCCAGGAATTGTAATGGAGGGCGGCTCAGTGGAATTTAATGGAGCGGGTACAATTCTTACAAGCAGAAGTTGCCTTTTAAATAAGAACCGAAACCCACATTTGAATCAAGCCCAAATTGAGCAATATCTTTGTGAGTATTATGGGGTCGACCAGATACTTTGGGTTGAAGACGGTATAGTGGGTGATGATACCGATGGTCATATTGACGATACAACTCGATTTGTTAATGATGATACCGTGATTACCATGGTTGAAAACAACTCACATGATGAAAATTATGAGGTATTAAAAAATAATTTGATCTTACTCAAAAAAATGAGGTTGATTAATAGTAAGCAATTGAATGTCATTGAGTTACCAATGCCTGATCCTATAATTATAGATGGTTTTAGGGTACCAGCTTCATATGGTAATTTTCTAATTTGTAACGCTGGAGTATTAGTGCCTACATTTAAGTCTAATAAAGACCAAGCGGCCATTGATATTCTCGAAAGCGTAATAAAGGATCGACCTGTAATCGGTTTGGATTCAACCGATATTATTTGGGGGCAAGGCAGCTTCCATTGTTTGACACAACAAGAGCCTCTTGTATTTTAAATATTTAACCATTTTGATTTTAATTACTATCTTTAAAAAACAAACTATTAACACTTTTTAACAGCCTTTTTTCAAAGTATTCACGTTATAAAAGGCCTTTATCAAATATTTGCAATAATTTTGTATATATTTAGTTTTACCCTTACAAATCTAATTTTTGAATTGATTTAAAAAATAGATTTTATATATTTTTTTAACGGGTAAATACATTTGATTTCCATAAAGCTAAGGAGTAAAGAGAGAAATCAATAAATTAAAAATAATGACATATAAATTAGTATTTTTTATATTTTTCACTTTTACTTTATTTGGGCAAATCACTAAAAAACAATTAGATGATGTACCTTCGGTAGCCGAATTAGTGCAACCAGAGCCTATTTTATTAAGTATTGGTAAAAAAACTTTCACAGTCAAAGAGTTCAATCAGATCTATAAAAGGAATGTGCTTACTGATACACTTCCTGAAAAAACCCCAAAACAGTTTTTAGATTATTTTATTCAAAAACAATTATTTGTTGCGAAGGCTGAAAAAGAAGGGCTTGACACCACCATGGCCTTTCGTGAGGAAATCACAACTATAAAAAGAGAGTTGACCGCTTCCTTTATGGTCGAGAAATCAGTTAATGATGCCTTGATGAAAGAAGCTTACAGCAGGCTTGAAACAGAAGTAAATGTTGCTCATATTTTACTTGATTTAAGTGAATTTGCCAGCCCAGATGATACCCTTATGGCTTACAATAAGTTGTATGAATTAAGAAGTAGAATACTCAACGGCGAAAAATTCAATGAACTTGCGTTGAAAAATTCTGCAGATGGAACAGTGAAAAAAGACGAAGGAAATTTGGGATACATAACTGCATTTCAAACTTTATATCCTTTTGAATCAGCCTGTTATAATACACCAGTAGGCAAAATTTCACTTCCATTTCGTACCAATCACGGCTATCATATTGTAAAAGTGTTAGCAAAAAGAGAATACCAACGTTGGAAAGCGTCACATATTTTTGTTGCCATAAAACCAAATTCAATAGAAAGTGATGAAGCCACGGCTAAGAAAAAAATTGATGGCTTATATGAAAGACTATTAAAACTAGAAAACTTTGAAAACCTAGCTAGGTTGTATTCTGAAGATCAGACAACTAATACAAAAGGAGGGGTTTTTAGAAGGCTTTTTGGTACCGACGAATTGGAAAAATCTTTTGAAGATGCTTTATTTTCTTTGAAAAAAAATGGAACTTTTTCTGAGCCAATTCGTACTTCGAAAGGTTGGCATATTGTTCGATTAATAGAAAAACAAGAGTTGAAACCATTTAGTGAAATGTACAATTATTTGCAAAATAAAGTTTTATCAGATAGTCGATTTGAATTATCGAAAAAGGCCTTATTACAAAGGATAAAAAAGGAGAATCAGTTTAAGGTATATCAGTCGGTGATTGATGAAAGTAAAGATTTGATAGATAGCCTTTTATCTAATAAAATTGATGTAGATACTCAGCAATTTGATTTAAGTTTAAAGCCAATATTTACAATTGGACAGAAAGATATTCTTGCCAAAAAATTTATTGAATTTGCTCAACAAAAATATGTAAAATCGAAGAAAATTTACCATGAAATATACCCAAGTTTATGGTATGATGAGTTTGAAATGATTGAGAATATGGACTACGAAGAGGCTGCTCTTGAGAAGAAAAATTTAGAATTTGGGAATTTGATTTCGGAATATAGAGAAGGAATTTTAATTCAGAATATTGAGGAAAATTACTTAAAAACTAGTATTTTAGAAGATACAACCGCACAAAGGAATTATTTTATCAAAAACGTTGAAAAATATACATTGCCTGAACGCATAAATCTAGAGATTTTTGATGCTAGTAATGCTGATAATTTAAAAAAAGCAAAAGATATTTTTTCAAAGGAACCTTTTATAATTAGCTTAAAATGGAATGATTTATTATTTTCCAAAAATCAATCGGAAGTATCTGAAAACCACCAATTACATTTAAAAGATTTGGCAATATTACTGCTGAAAAACCAAAGCTATCAAATAGAAATCTCGGGAAACATAGATCCTGATGAAACTGAGGTCGTTTCAAGTGAAAGGGTTCAAAAAGTGATTAAGTATTTGGCAACATTAGGCATACCAGTTGAGAGAATAATTGAAAAAGACAATGGTAAGTTTCAACCGATTTCTAAAACGGAAAGAGATAAAAATATGAGGGTAAGTTTCAAATTGTTTTCCTTCAATAAACAAGATGTGGTGAAATTTCAAAATGCACTTAAGCCTGAAAGCCTAAAAGTAATAAGTGGTTATTTTAAAAAAGGAGAAAATAAAACGGTAGATTTGCTTAAATGGCAATTGGGTGAGCAACAAATGGAAAAAAGTGGGCGATTTATTTTCGCCAACGTTTTAAATATTGAGCCAGCCCGAAAAATGAATTTTTATGAAGCCAAGGGTAGGGTAATTAAAGCCATGCAAGTAGCTAAAGAAAATGAAATGATAGAAAAATTGAAGGAAATATTTCCAGTAATAATTAATGATGATCTTTTAAAAAAGATTTCAAAATAGAATTTACAGATGAATAAATTAACAAATAGTATTGGTTTAATTATTATGGTTATTTTAGTAAGTATCACTAAAATCGATGCACAATTAAAACCAGTAGTAATAGATAGAATTATTGCGAAGGTGGATAATCATTATATCCTAAATTCGGACCTCGAGGGTGCTCTGGCGCAGTATCAAGAGGAAAAAGAAAAACCAGGCAAATGCCAAGTATTGCAGCAAATGATTACTTCAAAGTTACTTCTAGCCAAATCTGAAATTGACTCTGTTTATGTTGAAGATAAAATGGTTGATTCGGAGCTATCAGGCCGTATGGATATGTTTATTCAGCGATTTGGCTCTGAAAAAAACCTAGTTGAAGCCTATGGAAAAAGTGTGGAAACGCTGAAAAATGAATTGCGATTACAAATAAAAGAGCAAATGGTGGGACGAAGAATGCAAAGTAAAATCACCGAAAATGTAAAAATCACGCCAAGTGAAGTTCAACGGTTTTTCAATGAAATACCTAAAGATAGTATTCCATATATGCCTTCTGAAGTGGAAATTGGGCAAATAGTACGTATTGCAAAAGCCACAAAAGATGAAAAATCGGTAATCAGGCAGAAGTTGATAGATATTAAAAAAAGAATAGAATTGGGCGAAGATTTTTCAAAATTAGCCATAGAATTTTCTGAGGATTTGGGTTCAGGGAAAAATGGTGGTAATCTAGGTTTTGCAAAAAGGGGTATGATGGTTTCTGAATTTGAAGCGGCAGCATTAAAGCTAAAACCCAATCAAATGTCGGAAATAGTTGAATCAGAATTCGGCTTTCACCTCATTCAATTATTGGAAATTAGGGGCCAGGAGTACAACAGTAATCATATTTTGTTGAGGCCCGACTATGCAAAATTAGACATGAAAGCACCAACCCAATATTTGGATAGTATAAGAACCTTGATAGTGGCTGATAGTATTAAATTTGAAAAAGCTGCTAAATTACATTCAGAAGATAAAGGAACAGCTGACTCAGGCGGTATGATTGCCGACCCTGAAACAAGATCATATAAACTTCCTTTGGACTCTTCTATGGACCCAAGTCTCTATTTTACTATCGATTCAATGGTGGTTGGTAAAATTTCACCACCAATTCAGTTTAGAACCGATGACGGTAAAAATGCTGTAAGAATATTATACTACAAGAAAAAACATGAACCACACTATGCTAATATGAAGGACGACTTTCAGAAATTAAGTGCTTATGCTATTTCTCGAAAAAAGGCAAATTTAACTGATAAATGGCTTGCTGGGGCTGTTAAAGACGTATTTATCAATGTTGTTCCTGATTTTAAAGATTGCAATATTTTTGGATCCAAATCAGACTAATTTATTTTATTCAATTTTTTTTCTAATTTCTAATTTCTAATTTTTAGTGCTATTTTTGAGTTAATTATTTTGTATATCTCAAGAAAAATAATATATCAATCTTATAAAAATTAATTCACACAACCTAAATTATTAAGTT
>JANMZR010000069.1:0-2040 GCA_031383555.1 Cytophagaceae bacterium
AAAGGCCTCGTAAAATTCAAAATAAATAAAAAATTACATTAAAATAGAGATGTCAAACGAATCGAATAATAGTTCAAAAACGCCAAAATTACCCAAGATGCCAAAAAAACCTGCTGGATTTCAAGGATGGTTAATTGCCGCATTTGTGTTGGCCATATTAAGTCTTACACTTTTTAATAATAATAAAACCCTAAAAAACGTACCTCAAAAGGAGTTTTATGAACTTTTGAAAAAACATGAAATAAAAGGAATCGATATTATTTCCGACAATATTGGAGAAGTAACCCTAATTCCCGAAGCTGTAATTAAGTACAACTTGCAGGTGCCAGAAACTAATAATTTGGTTGATAAACAAAAGCCTGGCAATGGGCCTCATTACATGGTTGAGTTTGTGTCTAAAGATTCATTTATTGCAGAAATAAAAGAACAACAAAAATCATTTACTGATGCCGAGAGAATTTACCCGGAAATAGTTTCACCTAGTGGCATATTTAACTTTCTGTCATCGTGGGGTTTTATGATTATATTTTTGGTGTTTATGTACATTATGTTTAGCCGTATGGGTGGTGCTGGAGGCCCCGGTGGTCAGATATTCAATATCGGACGATCAAGAGCTACACTCTTTGATGGTGAAGCCAAAGTAAAAATTACCTTCAACGATGTGGCTGGTTTGGATGAAGCCAAAGAAGAAATTCAAGAAATTGTAGAATTTTTGAAACAACCTAAAAAATTCACAGATTTAGGTGGTAAAATACCAAAAGGTGCATTGTTAGTTGGCCCTCCGGGAACAGGTAAAACCTTGCTAGCCAAAGCAGTAGCTGGTGAAGCTGCGGTTCCATTTTTCTCACTTTCAGGTTCTGATTTTGTAGAAATGTTTGTGGGAGTGGGTGCTGCTCGTGTGCGTGACTTGTTTAAGCAAGCAAAGGAAAAAGCACCTTGTATCATATTTATTGATGAAATTGACGCAGTAGGCCGCAGCCGTGGCAAAGGAGCAATGCCTGGTGGAAACGACGAAAGGGAGAATACATTGAACTCGCTATTAGTGGAAATGGATGGCTTTGCAACCGATTCAGGTATAATTATTTTGGCCGCTACTAACCGACCAGATGTATTGGATTCGGCACTTTTACGACCAGGCCGTTTCGATAGGATGATCTCAATCGATAAGCCCGATATTGTTGGCAGGGAGGCTATTTTTAAAGTTCACTTGAAGCCTTTAAAACTTTCGGCTGATGTTGACCCTAAAGAACTAGCCAGCCAAACTCCAGGATTTTCTGGTGCTGACATCGCCAATGTTTGTAATGAAGCGGCTTTAATTGCAGCCCGCAGAAATAAAACTGCTGTGGATATGCTTGATTTTCAGGAAGCTATGGATCGGGTAATTGGAGGCTTAGAAAAGAAAACAAAAATAATCTCGCCAGAAGAAAAGAAAATTGTGGCTTATCATGAGGCTGGTCATGCAGTGGCTGGATGGTTTTTAGAGCATGCCAATCCATTGGTAAAAGTATCGATTGTACCTCGTGGAGTGGCAGCACTGGGCTATGCACAATATTTGCCAAAAGAGCAATTTTTATATAGAACGGAGCAGCTTTTGGACGAAATGTGCTTGACACTAGGAGGGCGAGCAGCTGAAGAAATTGTGTTCGGTAAAATCACAACTGGCGCACTTTCTGATTTGGAAAGAATCACAAAGTCGGCCTATGGTATGGTTACAATTTACGGTATGAGCGAAAAATTAGGAAATATTTCTTACTATGATTCAAAGCAATCAGAAATGACTTTCAATAAGCCCTATTCAGAGGAAACTGCACGTGAAATAGACCAAGAAGTAAGGAAAATAATAGATAATGCTTACCAGAGAACATTAAAATTGTTGTCTGGGAAAAGATCAGAATTGGAAATAATTGCAAATGAATTATTAGCTAAAGAAGTATTGTTCCAAAATGATTTAGAGCGCCTAATTGGCAAAAGGCCGTTTGTGGAAGATACAACCTATAAAGCATTTATGAATAAGCCTGAAGTTGTTTCGCCAGAGTTGGT
>JANMZR010000082.1:0-1912 GCA_031383555.1 Cytophagaceae bacterium
CAAAATTACTAAGTTTTGTGAATGGGTCCTCTTTTTCAAGCTGAATTTACACCAAAACTTAAACCCAGAGTACGCATTAGGTATTGTAGTGAAGGAAAATCAGGCAAAAAGAAAGCAACACACGTAAAAAATTTACCTGAACAATAGCCGTAGCTATTGTGAGGATACATTTTTGAGTATGGAAGCTTTATTGAAGACTCATTTTTATGTAATAAATACCTAATGCGTAATTTGGGTTAAATATATTGTCTGAATTAATTAACAGTAGAAGCAAGCCAAATAGTTGCAATTTTTATAAAAAAAAGCATGTTCAATTGCTTAAACATGCCTTTTTTTATACTTTATATAATACTGTATCGAATTTTGTGTGTCGCTAAATTTCAAAAATTTATCTTGTAGATACCTCTCTGGCTTCATTTGATGGTATAATTAAGATATCCACTCTCCTATTTCTGTTTTTATTCATGGCAGTATTGTTTTTGAAGTCTGGAAATTTTTCGCCGAAACTGTCAACAAATAACCGTTCTCTTTCAATAGTGCAATCTAGCATATAATTTGCAACAGTGCTTGCTCTGCGCTGGGCTAGTTTTTCATTGTATTCTGCTGGGCCTGTTGCATCAGCTCTGCCAAAAACAACAATATAGGAACTTGGGTTTTCCTTTAGCTTAAATACCAATTTTCTAATTGAATTCTTCATGTTTTCGTTAAGCATATAATCATTTACCGCAAATGCATTGCCTTTGTCAAACGAAACAATAACGCCTTGGCCATATTGTGATACGGAGGCTTCGTTGTTCATATTTTCAGCAACCTCTTTTGATAAGCTTACCATTTCGTTAGTAAGAGGAATATCAGCTTGGCCAGCCATTGAATATTTCATGATGGTATCAGCAAGAGGAAAATTTAAGTCTTCCAAATCAACCGTTTCTACTATGTTTACATTGTTGGTTTTGCTACTGGTAGCTGTATTGGAGGTTTTACATGCAAAAATTGATAAGCCAACTAATGATAGCATTAATAATGTTTTTAGATTTTTCATAAGATAGTTTGATTTTAATTTTGTTTGTATCCAAACCAATTTGCCTTTATTTGAGCATTGGGTTGAAATGATTTAGCAAAATTAAAGCCTAATTATTAGCCTATCATTACATAATTATTTTCAAAAATTATATAATTACTACATTCAATTATCAATTATCGAAAAATATTCACAAAAAAAACACCATCAAAATTTATTTAAATTGATGGTGTTTTTAACTCCTATTTATTTGATTTTATTCTTTAATCAACTTCCTATTATGGTTCTGAAACCAATAAAAGTACTTTATGAATTATTTGAGATAAAGGCTAATCCACTAGTTATTCTTCATCAAGGAAATTTAATTTGCAAATTGCCCCCAGCCTCCAAATTTAAAGAGCCAGTACTCATATAAGTGACATTTTGTGCAAAACAATTGGTATTAAGGGTTACTACATGGTTATAAATTTTTACCACATCGATGGCTGTAGGTATACGGCCGCATATCCATGTAGCTGTGCTGTTCCAATTGCCTGTTGCAATAGAAAAAATTTCGCCAGCACATGCCACGGTTTCGCTTCCGTTCCAATTGGTTAAAATACCTATGGTAGCCAACTGGGCAGCTTTATCAGCACCTATTGGGCCAGTATAAAGCAAATTGTCAAGCGACCAGCCATTGGTAGCATTACGGGTATTGGCAATTGGTAAATCAGCATTATTAGTGTTGCCAACAGCTGTGGTACCATTTGTAAGCCCAGGAGGAAGTTCCGAGTTGGTGGCCCCATTTTTTCCCCCGTTACCTTGCCATTGCCCTGGCGTGGGTATTTGTACTTGCGAAGCTTCACTTGAAAATCCAAATATAAAAGTCGGGGCAGTTTGGGTACTTTGATGTAT
>JANMZR010000123.1:0-12900 GCA_031383555.1 Cytophagaceae bacterium
CAAAAAAAAATTAATCAATCATTTGAAAAGTTTATACTCAGTATGAAAAAATTTTTTGTTATATTATTAGTCACAAGCGCCTTTCTATCAAATACTTACAGTCAAGACCGGCTTGATGGTAAAACTTGGGCCACCCGCTCAGAAGTGATAGGGCAGAATGGGATGGTATGTACCTCCAACCCACTTTCAACACAAGTTGGCATTGAAATTTTGAAAGCTGGTGGTTCCGCTATTGATGCCGCAATAGCTGCCAATGCGATGGAAGGTGTGGTAGAGCCACATGTTAATGGGATTGGAGGAGATATTTTCGCCATCGTTTGGGATGCGAAAACAAAAAAACTACACGGCCTCAATGGCTCCGGCCGTTCACCTTATAGCCTTACGCTCAAAGAATTACAAAGTCGTGGCTTAAAATTCTTACCACCTCGTGGCCCTTTGCCAGTTTCAGTACCAGGCTGTATTGATGGTTGGTTTGAATTGCATAAAAAATTTGGCAAATTACCAATGAGCCAAATTCTAAGTCATGCCATAAAGTATGCAAGAAACGGCTTTCCTGTACATAGTGAGTTAGCAGGTAGTTTAGTAGCAGTTCCAAAACTTTATGGAATGTATCCAAATATTAAGGAACATTATTACCCAAATGGCTCAGTGCCTAAAAAAGGGGATGTTTTTAAAAATCCAAATTTGGCTAATACTTTAGAGAAAGTAGCCAATGGTGGTAGAGATGCTTTTTACAAAGGAGAAATAGCGCAAACAATTGATAGGTTCTTTAAAAATAATGGTGGCTTTTTATCTGCTAAAGACATGGCCGATCATACCTCAAATTGGGTGGAGCCTGTTTCGGTAAATTATAGAGGTTACGATGTTTGGGAGTTGCCGCCCAATGGTCAAGGCATTGCAGCACTTCAAATGTTAAATATTTTAGAGGGCTATGATTTCTCGAAAATTGCCTATGGAAGTGCTGAGCATATTCATTTATTTACTGAGGCTAAAAAACTGGCTTTTGAAGATAGAGCCAAATATTATGCTGATCCAGAATTTGTAAAAATACCCGTAAAAGCTTTAATATCAAAGGAATATGCTAATGAAAGGCGTGCATTAATCAATCCGCTAATTGCTGCCAAACATTACGATGCTGGCAACCCTGCACTCAAAGATGGCGACACAATTTACCTTACCGTGGCCGATAAAGATGGCAATATGGTGTCACTCATACAAAGTAATTATAGAGGCTTTGGCTCTGGAATGATGCCAGATGGACTGGGCTTTATTTTGCAAGATCGTGGTGAAATGTACAGTTTAACGGAAGGAGAAAATAATACTTATGCTCCTCACAAAAGACCTTTTCATACTATAATTCCTGCTTTTATCACCAAAGATGGGCAACCTTTTATGAGTTTTGGAGTAATGGGAGGTGGTTTTCAGCCTATGGGTCACGTTCAAATAGCCATGGATGTAATTGACTTTGGTATGAATATTCAAGAGGCTGGTGATGCGCCTAGAATAAACCATGAGGGCTCCTCAGAACCAACGGGTGAAAAAATGGAAGGCGCCGGCGAAATCACTTTAGAGTCGGGTTTTCCCTATGAATCGATTCGTGGCTTAATGCGAAAGGGCCATAAAATTGGTTATACACTGGGTCAATATGGTGGCTATCAGGCCATTAAATATGATCCCATTCAAAAAATATATTATGGAGCAAGCGAAAGTCGGAAAGACGGGCAAGCGGCTGGGTATTAGTGGTTTTTGAAATTTATTTCAAAAAAAATTATTGGAAATTTTGAACTTTTATTCAATATTTCAAATTTTAAATTTCTGAATGAGTGCCCAAAATAACAATTTAATTAACAATGAGATTCCCTTAATGGAAGCCTTTTACACCATTCAAGGTGAAGGCAATTTTACTGGGCATGCTGCTTATTTTATCCGATTGGGTGGCTGCGATGTAGGTTGTCATTGGTGCGATGTGAAGGAAAGTTGGGATGTAAATTTGCACCCTAAAGTTTCAATTGAAAGTATTGTTTCAGAAGCACAAAAACACCCTACTCGATTAGCTGTAATTACAGGAGGAGAGCCTTTAATGCACAATTTAGATTTACTTACTGAAGCACTGCAAAGTGCTGGCTTCCAAACTAATATAGAAACTTCAGGCGTATGTGAGCAGCTCTCTGGCCATTGGAATTGGGTATGTTTTTCTCCAAAAAAATTCAAACAGCCCAACCCTAGCATTTATACGAAAGCCGATGAACTTAAAGTAATTATTTACAATAAATCAGACTTTGATTTTGCCTTGGAACATGCCCAAAATGTAAATGAAAACTGTCGACTGCTTTTACAACCTGAATGGAGCCGCCAGCTAGATATGTTACCTCAAATTATTGAATTTGTTAAAGAAAACCCAGCTTGGCAAATAAGTTTGCAAACGCATAAATTCATGGATATACCGTAATCATTTTAGACAAATATGAACTAGCCGTTAAATAGGATTTTTAAAGCAATATTTTGTTTAAATTTATGTTTAATAATAAAGATTAGTGTATAACCGAAAATTATACTTTTTCTGAATTAACCATGCAAAAAATATACTTTACTCTAAGTTTTATTTTATTCAGTTTCAGCATTTATGCGCAGAAAACTTATAGTATTTCGGATAAAAAAGCTATAAATCTTTATGAAAAAGGGCTTGAAGCCTTCAATAATAACAATAAACAAGGAGCCATTTCTTTTTATGAGCGTGCGCTTGACAGAGAACCCAGTTTTCCCGAAGCGTTGCATCGCTTGGGTCAAGTTTATGAGCTTTCTGGCAATAAAAATTTAGCGCTATCCTATTATGAAAAATCAATAAAAATTGCTCCCGATCTTGCCTCTACAGCTATTATTTATCATATATTAGGTGTTTATGCTTTTGAAAAAGGCAATTATTCAAAAGCAATTGAATATTTGGATAATTTCATTGAATTGGCCCCAAAATCATTTTCTTTAGTAAAAAAAGCAAAAAAAATAATTAGCAATGCCTCCTTTGCCATTGAAGCGGTAAAAAATCCTTTGAAAATAAATCCTATTTCGTTAGGCAAAGGCGTAAATGTGTTTCATAGTCAATACTTTCCCTCGCTTACTGCAGATAAGGAAATGTTGGTTTTTACAGGTTATAACAGGAACAATCAAGACGAAAATCTATTTGTTTCTTATTTGAAAAATAAGGCATGGACCCACCCAATACCCATTTCACCAAATATAAATTCTGAAGAAAATGAAGGAACTGCAGCCATTTCAGCCGATGGTCGTACTTTGGTATTTACAGCCTGCAATACTAAAAATGGATTAGGAAGTTGCGACCTTTTTGTAAGTTATAAAATAGGAAATACTTGGCCTAAAGCAATCAATTTGGGTGAAAATATTAATACCCGTGAATGGGAGTCACAACCTTCACTTTCTGCTGATGGCTCAATTCTATATTTTGTATCGGACAGGCGTGGTGGTATTGGTAAGCGTGATATTTATATCAGCAAAAAAGATGATGAAGGAAATTGGAGCATGGCACAAAACATTGGTAATCAAATAAATACAGCTGAAGACGAAATCTCACCGTTTATTCATCCTAATGGAATTTCGCTATTTTTCGCTTCAGATGGCTACCCTGGACTCGGCGGAATGGACATATTTTTTTCTGAAAAAATAAATAATAATTGGACGAATCCTGAAAACTTTGGCTACCCAATAAATACCACAAGGGACCAAGTTTCACTTTTTATAACTGCTGATAATAAAAGAGGCTATTATTCTTTGGAGCAAAATCAGGATGAAGCCAGTCGAAATTCACTGCTCTACCAATTTGATATTCCACCTCAGTTAGCCAAAAGGATAAAAAAAGCCAATGTGGTAAAAGGTGTAGTTACAGATGCAAAATCGAAGAAAAAACTCAAAGCCGACATTGAAGTTTATAACCTGAAAACCAATGGCTTAGAGTCAAAAACTTCCTCAGATGAACAAACTGGTGAATATATGAACATCTTGAATCAAGGTGGTAGTTACGGCCTTTTTGTGAATAAGCCTGGTTATTTTTTCAAAAGTATTCATTTCGATTATTCTGACGAAATGGATTCCACCTCAAAATATATGGACATCATGCTCGAACCATTGATGAAAAACAGCAAAGAAATATTGAATAATATTTATTTTGATTCTAATAAATTTGAACTAAAACCAGAATCAAAACCTGAATTGGAAAAACTATCAAAACTACTTAGCTTGAATCCATCACTAAATATTGAAATTTCGGGTCATACTGATGACATTGGCAAAGATTCAGAGAACATGATTCTTTCAAAAAATAGAGCTAAATCCGTTTTCGATTATCTAATAAACAGTGGTATTAATCCAAATCGAATAAAAGCTGCAGGTTATGGAGAAACGCTGCCAAATGTGCTAAATGATTCTATTGAAAATAGAGCAAAAAATAGGCGAATAGAAGTTAAAATAATATAATGTAGCTTGTTTACAGCCAATTTTGTTCATCAATTCGCCATTCTTCAAAGAAAAATAGTATTTCTAATATTACTACCTAAATTTGCTTTTAAATAATAAAATACAATTTTCATATCTAATGGAAAAATTAACAAAAAAATCTTTTTTACAAAAAGCAAACTCAATTTCAGTAAGTGCGAGTTTAGCATTTATTGCCTTGGGGACTAGCACTTTAACAACAAGCTGTGGCAACAATTCAGAGGGCGATGGAGATTACGAAGAAGTTGAAGTGCTTACCAAAGGTGTAAAGTCCTATATCCAAGAAACAAAACCCGGCGAGTTCAAAATAAGCAAAGAAGACCAAACTCAAGCCACTGATACTGAGGCGATCATCACCTATTTGGATGGACATACTGAAAATATTGCCACTTCACGGGCACAGATTATGATTGAAGATGAAATTCGCTCAAATCCTGATTCAATTGGTAAAACGGCTAACCTACCCAATGCCCTTTTGTTTGGAGGTATGGGTTATTTTTTGGCCAATCTTCCAGGTAGTAGCCTTAAAAAATACAGGGCTGATGATAAAATTGCCAATAATACAAATCCTAAAGACTCCGTAATTCATAGAAATGGAGGCCATGGTATGGGCTTTTTCCCATTATTTTGGATGAGTAGAGCTGCTTTTTACTCTGGAAATAGAGTACAAGAATCAATGGCTTCATCAAGAATGCGCACTACTAGGCCTATAGCTGGTAAAACAGGATTTTTCAAAAGCTCTGGTAGAGGGGGATTTTTTGGTTAAAAGAAATGAAAAAAATTAAACTAGCAAAAGAGCCGACTGCTTTTTTGCAAAATTCTGGTTGGAATTGGACTACCTCTGACCTCACACCATATATTTCAAACGAACTCATTCAAGTAACTGAATTAGAAGCTGATAACTATTATAAAGCGGCTGAAAACTTGTATGAAATGTACATTAAAGCAGCTGAATGGGTAATAAAAACGAAAAATTACGAACAATTAGGCATTCCAAAAAATATAATACCACTTATTGAATACACTTGGGAAAAAGACAATCATTGGCATTTATATGGGCGGTTCGACCTTAGCGGTGGCATTGATGGATTGCCGATAAAATTAATCGAATTCAATGCCGATACTGCAACTTGCTTGCCAGAAACTGGAATAATACAATGGGCAAGTTTAATGGCTAATGACTTATCAGAAAAGCAACAATTCAATACTCTTTTTGAAAGTTTGGTGGCAACTTTTAAAAAATTAAAAGAAATAAACTCAGCTTTGGAGCCTTCCCTCCTATTTTCGTCAATGTCTGGCTTTCCTGAAGATGAAACCAATGTGTCCATCTTATTTGAGGCCGCCAAAGAAGCTGGCTTTCAAGTAGATAGCGAATATATTGAAAATGTAGAATTTTCCAAAGAAGAAGGAGTTTTTAAGGTAAATGAAAACGGTATATACCAAAATTTCCCTTTTTGGTTTAAACTTATACCTTGGGAGTTTATGGCTTGGGACGAGCCCGAGCTATTGGAAATACTTGCAGATTTAGTTCAAAATAAGAAAATAATTGTACTCAATCCTGCTTATACTTTACTTTTTCAATCGAAAGGTATCTTGAAAGTTTTATGGGATCTGTATCCTAATCACCCTCTCTTATTAGAAACAAAGAATGAGCCACTTTATGGCAAAAAATCTGTAAAAAAGGTGTTTTTTGGTCGTGAAGGTGCCAATGTACAAATCATTTCAAGCTTTGGCACTCCTCTTTCTAACTCAATGGGTGAATATGGAAATCAAAAAGCTATTTATCAAGAATATACTGATTTTGCGAAAGATGAAAATGGAAATTATGTACAAGCTGGTGTATTCTTTAGTACTGAACCATCAGCTTTAGGCTTTCGAATAGGCGAGGAAATAATTGATAACAAAGCAAGTTTTTGTGGGCATGTTATCAATTGAAATAGGATTAGAGGCTCCAAGGTAAATTAGATTAACATTTTTTAACATTCTTATATCTCTACTAATCAACAAGTTGCAGTACTCAGTCAAATTTTTATTTGCCATTGCTAGATAAAAATGGCATTTTTGTGTTTATTTCTTTGTTAGTTGAAGTAAGAAAGTTATAAATATTTTTGAAAAACAAATAAATAATTAAAGTAGATTTTATTTTAAATGGAGCATACTAAATGTTTAATAATAGGCTCAGGACCAGCAGGTTACACAGCCGCAATATACGCTGCAAGAGCAGGCCTTAACCCAATAATGTACCAGGGCATGCAGCCAGGTGGTCAACTTACAATCACTAACGATGTTGAAAATTTTCCAGGGTATCCTGACGGCGTTCAAGGGCCAGAAATGATGGAAGACCTCCGCAAACAGGCTGAGCGATTCGGCACCGTTAATAGATACGGACTCGCCACATCAGTTGATTTTTCAAGCTCAAAGAAAGTAATTACAATTGACGAAACGCACCAAATATCTGCCGATTCCGTTATTATCGCTACAGGTGCATCAGCCAAATGGCTGGGCTTACCGTCTGAGACTGAATTCAACGGAAAAGGGGTGTCTGCTTGCGCAGTCTGCGATGGTTTTTTCTTTCGTGGACAAGACGTAGCCATAGTTGGTGGTGGCGATACAGCTGCTGAAGAAGCTACCTATTTGGCAAATCTTTGCAATAAAGTTCATATGATAGTGCGAAGAGATGAATTACGAGCATCACAAATAATGCAAAAAAGGGTGCTTTCAAACCCCAAAATAGAAATGCATTGGCAAAGTGAAACGGTTGAAATAATTGGAGATAGTACTGGCGTAACGAATGTGCAAATTAAAAACGTAACAACTGAGGCGATCACTGACTTAAAAGTAACTGGTTTTTTCGTTGCCATCGGTCATTCACCTAATACTGGAATATTTAATGGTATTATCGATATGAATGAGGCTGGATACATTAATACAATTCTTGGCTCCACTAAAACAAATATTGCGGGTGTATTTGCCTGTGGTGATGCGCAAGATCATGTTTACAGACAGGCTGTTACTGCCGCAGGCACAGGTTGCATGGCTGCTTTGGATGCAGAGCGCTATTTAGCAGAATTCGACCTACATTAAAAGCTATTTACACAAAATATATTGTTATGGTTAAAAAAATAATATTTTCGACTTTTATAATGTTTCTTTCAATTTCAGTTTTTTCACAAGGGCGTGAAAAAGGTAGAATAAAGAAAAGTACAGTAATAAAACCGAATAACCCCTATTATAAAGACTCAGAGAAGAAAAAAGATGAGTTTGATTTTTTGGAAGAAAATGTACCAAAGCAAATATTAGATAAACAATATCAGGAGGAAAATATCCCACTTAAATCTCAGGAATCTAGGTCAATTGTTTCGGTAATTGACAGTACAAACCTAACACCAACCACAAAAATCACCGAAGGTAAGAAAGATATTATTGAAGTTGAAGAAGAGATTCAACTAGGTGAAACCGATGAAGACTGGATAAAAGTGGCTGACTATTATTCCGTTTGGGATGAAAAAAATATTGACCCTTATGATATTGATGCGAAAGAATTTGAAGGACCTGTAGTTTTAAATCTAGTAGATAGATCAAACAACCATTTTTCATCTTCACCTACCAATAATGGACCTATTACTTCCAAATTTGGATGGAGATGGGGCCGCCGACATGCAGGAGTAGATCTGGATATTGAAACAGGTGACCCTATTTATTCCGCTTTTGATGGTATTATTCGAGTAGTAGGTTGGGATAGCAATGGCTACGGCAGGTTTATGGTAGTGAGGCATTATAATGGTCTTGAAACGCTTTACGGCCACTTAAATAAAGCTGAAGTTTCGAGCAATACGATTGTAAAGGCTGGTGATATGATTGCTCAAGGTGGCAATACCGGCCATAGCACTGGCTCACATTTGCATTTTGAAACCCGTTACGAAGGCAACGCTTTTAACCCAACCGAGGTATTTTTATTTCCAATAGGAGCTTTAAAGTCGGAGCAATTGGTATTAACCCCAGAAACTTTTAACGTAGTTAGGTCGAGTGGAGTTGATGAATTTACCGCAGGAACAAAAGTAAAATATCGTAAAAGTGTATTTGTTAGAGTAAAACCTGGTGATACATTGTCAGGCATTGCCAATCGTTTAGGAATCCCCTTATCAGAATTAGCTAGGAAAAATAAAATATCCGTTAATGGAAACCTATTATCTGGTCGTAAGCTTCGAATCAGATAATTGGAAACAATTATTTTTATTATAATCTTCATTTTTCAGGCAATTTCCGATTCTTTTTTATATTAAATTTGTTGCAACATATATTTAAATAAACTAGGCTTTGAAATTAGATATCCTTGTATTTGCGGCTCATCCTGACGATGCCGAATTAGGTTGCAGTGGCACCATTCTTTACCACATAGCGAAAGGCTATAATGTTGGCATAGTTGACTTTACATCTGGCGAATTGGGCACAAGAGGCTCTGGTGAACTGAGGCTTATCGAAGCCAATAATGCCTCAAAGGTATTGGGCTTATCCATGCGTGAGAATTTGGGATTTCGTGATGGCTTTTTTGTTAATGACGAGCAACATCAGCTCAAACTCATTGAAATTATACGCAAATACCAACCTGAAATAGTGCTTGCTAATGCCCCTGATGACCGCCACCCCGACCATGGCAGAGCCGCTAAACTCACAACAGATGCATGTTTTTTTGCAGGATTATCCAAAATTGAAACATTCGAAAACAATGGTAATTTACAAACTCATTGGCGGCCAAAAAATCTATTCCATTATATTCAAGATATGTACCTTGAGCCTGATTTCGTAATAGATATTACAGAATTTTGGGACAAAAAAATAGAATCGATTAAGGCATTTAAAAGTCAATTCTACGACCCAAATAATATGGAAGCACCATCCTATATTTCAAGTTTAGACTTTTTTAATTTTCTTGAAGGAAGAGCTAGACATGTCGGCCACCCGGCTGGCTTTACATTTGGGGAAGGTTTTTTGAAAAGCCGAATTTTTGGTGTAGATAGCCTATTTTCAATTGTATAATCGGGATAACTAATTACTTTTTATTTCTTTAAACCACTTTTCCCCTTTGTATTAAAACACAAAGCATACTTATTGCCTTTTAAGGCGCTAATCTATTGATATCCCAAGTTTTATTTTCATTTAAATTGAAAGTAATTCTATCATGAAGCCTCGATTGACGGCCTTGCCAGAACTCAAATCGATCGGGTTTTAAGCAATAACCACCCCAGTTGTCTGGTTTAGGAACAGTCACATTTTCGAATTTTTTTTCAAAATCAATATAGTTTTGCTCCAATATTTCCCTGCTTTCAATTATCTGTGATTGAGGTGATGCCCATGCTCCTATTTGACTATTCCTAGGCCTTTCCTTGAAATATTTTTCAGAATCAACAACATCTATTTTTTCTATCCCCCCCCCAATTCTAATTTGTCGTTCCAAATCAGGCCAAAAAAATGTAATAGAACCAAATGAATTTAGTAATATGTCATTCCCTTTTTGACTATTAAAATTTGTGAAAAAACAAAATCCATTTTCATCAAAGTGCTTCAATAAGACTATTCTTCCATTTGGCCGCAACTCGGCACTTATGGTTGCCAAATGCATGGCCGTTGGTTCTAAAATCTCACTATTTAACGCCACATCAAGCCATTTTCTAAATTGACCAAAAGGGTTTTCAATAATATTTTCTTCCAACAAATATGACTTTGAATAATCTTCTCTTATTTTTGAAATATCCATATAAATATTTTATAAATTGATTTTAATTATATAAACTTAACCTTAAATGGCTAAAAATGTTGGATTTGAACGGTTAATTTCTGAGCTCCCACAAAAGTAAAAAACATTTTCGTATTATTTTTTCTTAACTTTGTTAGAGCAAAATATTAAAAAAAAGATTTAAATTAATTTATTTCACATTAGTTTTACCTTTTCAAAACTCTGAAATAAGGAGCGAAAAGATTTGAAATTACGTATTAAATAAAACGGCTTTAATTCAAAATTATAAAATCTTGAATAATAAGCATTATGCAACAAAAAATGGAAGAGAATATTGGAAAGCTAGAAATTGAAGAAGTAAATTTAAAAAGTAGTATAGTCGATGAAGCGATTAGCTCAGAGGTTGCTCAAATTGTAGAAAAACCCAAAAGAAAACGAAAGGTTGAGTCAGCAATTGAAGTTGAGTCAGCAATTGAAACAAACACAGAAGCTGATCATATAACCGAAATAAAAACAATAGCTAATACTGAACCAGAAGCTGAATTTGAGCCTACAATTGAGATAGAAGCTGCAATTGTGCCTGCAGATGATATTATACCAATAGCCCAAGTAAAACCTTTAGCGGAAATAGTACCCGCAGTTGAAATTGAGCCTTTAGTCGAGATTAATCAAAATGCCAAGATTAAGAAAAAAACTGTTATTGAACCCGAAATTATTTTAGAAGCATTGCCAACACAAAGTTCAGATGATTTAAAAGAGAATTTGGATAGCCTAGAAATAGAATTGATTGAGCAAAAAGTTGATTTTAGCAACCATACAAAACCTGAACTTTTAGAAATACTAGCCAATACTTTAGTGTCAATAAAAAAAGAGTCAGCCACGAATAACGACTTCAAAAAGGCTGATCTACAATTAAAAGAAATTAAAGTATTATTCGATGTTATAAAAACTTCGGAGAAAAAAAATGCTCTTGAGAAATTCATTCAAGAGAATGAATCAGAAGATGGTTTCGAATACAAGGAATCGGATGAAATTATTCAATTCGATACACTTTATAAAAAAATAAAAGAGGCAAAGTTTCACCACTTTAATGACCAAGAAAAAAATAAAGAAAAGAATTTTACCGTTAAAACAGAGCTATTAAATCAATTAAGGCTACTGGCCGACTCTGAAGATGGTAATATTTCAACGATAAAAGCGAATATTGTTGCGTTGAAAAAGCTGCAACAAGACTGGAAAGACGCTGGTAATATATCTTCACCTCATAATAATACTTTATGGCAAACCTACCATGCATTAGTTGATCGCTTTTACAGTAATAGAGGCATTTATTTTGAACTTTTAGAACTAGATCGAAAGAAAAATCTGAATTTAAAAGTTGAAATATGTAAAAAAGTTGAAAACATTGCTCAAAAGTTACAAGAAGAAGAAATATCATCAAAAGATTTGCAGGAAGCTGCCCATTTATATGAAGAATTCAAGCATATAGGTCCAGCCTCAAAAGATGCAAACGAACTACTTTGGCAACGTTTTAAAGCGGCATTAGATGTTATTTATAACAAACGTAGGGGCCAGTTAGAAGCACTTAATGGTACATTTGAAGAGAATCTGGTCGCCAAGCAAAAAGTTTTAGAGTCATTAGCACTATTTACTTCATTCAACTCAGAAAGTATAAATGAGTGGATGGAGCAAACAAAAGCCATTGATATTCTTCAAAAGCAATGGGATGCTATTAAAGGTCCATTGCCAAAAGATAAAACAAGAGAAATAAACAAAAATTTTTGGAATGGCGTAAAGCAATTCTATAAAAATAAAAGCGATTTCTTTAGAGTATTAGAAGCTAAAAGAGATGAAAACTTAAAACTTAAGCAATCACTTTGTGAGCAAGTTGAAACTTTTTTGGCCTCGGAAGAAGACTCCGCTGAAATTACTAAAGCAGTTATTAAATTGCAAGAAAACTGGCGCAAAATTGGCCATGTACCTGATAAGTTTAGAAATAAAATTTATGATCGCTTTAAAGTTGCTTGCGATAGTTATTTCAACAAAAAAAGATTAAAATCAAGTGAAACAGATAAAGTTTTCATTGAAAACCTTGCTAAAAAAGTTGCTTTATGCGAGAGAATTGAAAATGAATCGAAAAACGGAGACATTGCCAATCTTTCTGAAATAAAAAAGGAATGGTCGTCAATTGGGTTTGTACCGAAAGCTGAAATGGTGGCTATACAAAAAAGGTATATAACAGCAATAAACACCTATGTGGGCGCAATGGGCAAGCTTTCCGACAAGGAAAAAGAAAAACTTACGTTACAAACCGAAATCGAAATTTTAAAGCAAAATGATAAAGTTTCTATAAAAGATTTGAGCAAGAAAGAAGGCGATATCCGGTCGAAAATACAATCACTTGAAAATGATTTATCTACCTTAAAAAATAATTTAGAGTTTTTTGCCCGCTCTAAAAATGCAGATAAATTAAAAGCAGATTTTGAACAGAAAATCAAAAAAGGTGAAGAAGATTTGGCGCACATGAGACACCAACTTAAAGTGGTGCGACAAGCTGCTGAATAGCAACTAATACAAATTAATTTAAATATTTTTGGTGTATATTTTGCAAAAAGAGTAAAAATCACTACTTTTGCATCACCAAATCGCCTTCTTAGCTCAGC
>JANMZR010000125.1:0-17189 GCA_031383555.1 Cytophagaceae bacterium
AAAGGCATTAGTTGTGGGCTCAGAATAAATCCCCAATACGCTGAGGTTGAGACTGATATGTATAATCCATGTATAGCTGGCTCACGCTTAGGCATAACTCGAAATCAGCTAGGCGATACTTTGCCCGAAGGTGTAGAAGGCTTGCACTCGCATACTTTATGTGAAAACGACTCCTTCGGGCAAAGTATCGCCTAGCTGATTGCGAGTTATGCCTAAACGTGAGCCAGCTATACATGGATTATACATATTAGTCTCAACCTCAGCGTATTGTGGATTTATTCTGAGCCCACAACTAATGCCTTTTGCTTGAGCCCTTTTACCAAACTGAGCCAATTGGTTTAAGGAATTAAAAGAAATATGCGACGAATAGCCTGTTAATTCTTCCCATTCGGCTTCTAAAAATGCTGGTGAATAAACATGTGCTTTTGATCCCATTTCTTCAAACCCTAACCTTGCCTCATGTAATGAACTAGCAGTGGAGCCAGCCAAATATTGCTTTACCAATGGAAAAGTAGAATACATTGAAAAGCCCTTTAAAGCACAAATTATTTCGATTCCCGCTTGTTTTTGTACATATTTTAGTTTTTCAAGGTTTTTTTTCAGAAGAGCTTCTTCTAAAACATAACAAGGTGATGGAACTTGCTGCAAATCGATCATTTTTTTAAACTTTTTCACAAATTTACAGCTCATGTGATTACTTTTTTATTAAATATTTCACAAAAAAGCTATTATTATCAGATAAATATTGATTGGCCTCTGCTGGAGAATGATAATTTTTGAGCACTTGGTACATATCGCCATATACAAAGTATGTTTTTGGCTCACCAATAAGTTTATTGTGAATAGTACCTCGCCACATCACTTTCAATGGTGCAAAAGCTCCAATTATAAATAGGCTTATTAAAACATATTTCATTTTAGTTTTTTGCTTAAAAATATAGGAAATACGGTTTGTCAAAATAATGTTTAGCAGGAAAATTGCTGGTATACAGGCTCTTGCAGTAAAATCATTATTTCTACCAAAATGAAATAGTGGTAAAATAAAAAGTACGATCAAAATTGGAATTAAGCTTTTATCTAATACAATTTGAGGGGCTTTTTTTGTGAAAACTATAAAACAAAAAGTAATTAATCCGAATTCTAACAATATAAAAAATAGCCAGACAATTAGCCAGTTACTATCAAAATTCCATATAAAACCTGTTGATGATTCCCCACTTTTTGAACTTAATAAATAGAGAAAAATAGGCAAGCAACCAATTGTAATTATGATTGTTGGTAAATATTCTGTAAACTTTAAGGATAATGATCTGGTTTTTATTGAGTTATATACAAAATTACCTAATATAATAAGTACAATACTTACAGCTGGAAACGGTGCCCAGATGGCCAAAAGCGGTATTAATGCGATAGATTTATAACCTTTTTGCTCGTAAAAAATTTCATATGCAATAAAACCAATGACCATACAAGCGGGAATGAACTGATTGGGAACCCAAACTGAAGATAAATATAGTGGCATATAAATGAGAAATGCATCTGACATGGGCTTAAAATCTGACCAATACAAATCTGAGAAATTTATTTTACCAATTGTAATTTCAAAAATATGGTTTGCAGTAGTATAAAGGCCACCAAAAAGTAAAAAGATAAATAAATAAACTAGGCTTTTTTTACCGATTAATAAATAGGCCCAAAATAGCACTAAGCACATTCCAATTGCAGTCCAAAACATCGATAATATACGCACATGATTGAATGTTTTTGCCAAAAATGCAGGCAATAAATAGTAGCCAAAATAATAGCAAGGGTAACTATCCACCTCTGCATAGCGAAATGGCCAAGGTTTTTCATACAAATCACGGAATTTGGTGTTGTGGCCTAGGTAGTCGTATATCTGATCAGAAAAACCTCCTGCTCCGGAAATTAAAATTAAAAATATAGCAATAAAAGCTATAAAAAATAAGTTTAAATAGCTGAAATTGAATGTATTAAGATAAATTGATTGTTCGAAATCGTACTTTAATAATTGTATGGAGCCGAAAATTAATAGGATGGAAGTTAAAATACCTATAGGGCTTTTTAGCCAGTAAATACAAAAAAGAAGGTTGGGTAAAAGCAAATATAGAATTGAGAGTAGCTTTAAATATTTTGAAATTTTAATGGCGGGAATCATTATGTTTTATTTTTTGCCAAAAATAGGCAAATATTATTTAGTTTTTAAGGCTTCGTTTTCATTATCATCTGGAACATCGATAAAATATTTGCGCTTTTCAGGATAAAGAATCGCTTCCACCTTTTTCATATTTGGTATATATCCATTAGCCTGGTTACTCAAGCAAATAATTACTGAATTTGTTTTAGCATCATGTAAATAAAAATTTTTAAAGCCATGCCACCAGCCAGTATGAAAGGTTTGCAAACTACTATCTGGTAACCTATTTATACGCCAACCAAAGCCATAGTTTTTGGTTTCCAAATTTTTGAAGTTTAATTTTGGTTTTAAGGCCTCTGACAATGTTTCCTCTTTCAGTAATTTATTGGAATTCAAGGCATTATCCCAAAGTAATAAATCGTTAACTGTTGAATAAATTCCTTTGTCGCCTACTACACCATCCAAATAATCAATAGCCGATTGCCTAGAAGGAGTATCAAAACCTTTCGCTGCATTTTTTACTTTTTCCGGATAATTTGGGTCATAAATAAAGGTGTTTTTCATGCCAGCTGGCTCAAAAAGGTGCTTTTGGGCGTATTTTCTAAAATTTAAACCACTTATTTTTTCCACAATATAGGCTAAATACATGTAGTTGGAATTGTTATAATTAAACCTTGCATTAGGTAAGTAGTTAATGCCCGGCTTATATTGAGCCATTAATTCCACCACCATTTTGTTTGTGAGGGGCTTGGTTTTGTCATAAACTTTATCCAAACAATAAATATAATTGGGAATACCAGAGCTATGTGTGAGCAGGCTAAATATGGTAATTGAAGAATCAAAAGGAAAACTGGGAACATGCTTATAAACAGGGTCCACATATTTCAAAAGCCCTTTTTCTTGCAATTGCATAATGGCTACTGCTGTAAATTGCTTTGAGACAGAGGCCAATTGAAAAGGCGAATCGATAGCCAATTGCTCTTTTGTAAGCAAATTTTTATAGCCAAAACTGCCTTTATATATCACATGACCTTTTTCGGAAACCAACACATTACCATTAAAAACTCCATTTTGAAACAAATCCATAAAAAGGGAATCGAGGCGATAGGCTTTTTCATCGGCTGATTTTTGATCGAAAGACTCAAATAAACTATCAGTTCGGGCTTGACTGTATGAAGAATTTTGTTTTTGCTTTTTATCAGTTTTATTTTTACAATATTGAAAAATAAATAATAATAAAAAGATGTAAATGATTGATTGTTAGGTAGTCGGTTTCAAAAGGAATTCTTATAATTACAGTTAGATAGAATTAAAATGATTTAAGCGAGAAATATATCATACTAAAAAATAATATAAGCATAATAATTGCCTTAAATCCAAATTGGTTGAAAATATCTTTTAAGTTAATTTGAGGCTCAATAATTGGATTAACTACATCATTATCAAAATAATGCAAATAGGATTTGTCAATTAATGTACCGTTGTCAATTGCAATTATATTTTGTGGTGAATTAACAACTTCTGCAATTATAAATTCATTTCTTTCTAAGTCAAAAGCGTATCTTTCAATATTTTTTTTCATGCAAATATTAAGAATTCCAATTAAGTCTTTGTATTTTTAATTTAAAGGTAATTTTATACATAATCCATATTGAAATGATTCTGGCTTATTTTGAGTAAATACTTTTTTATTTTTTAATTGTAGGAAATTATCTAATTTTTCAGAAAGTTTTGGATCGAATAAATTGTACTTTGCTAAAACTTCAATGTCTATTCTTAAATTTTCTATAGTGAAATTTATTTCTGATTCTGGACTTCCTAAATCAGGCATGTTTAATTGAATAACTCTTTGAGAATCTTTATTCAATTGAAAATTATATGAATAATAAAATATCAAAAGTGGCAATAAAATTAAACTAATGAGGCCAGGTTGATAGATTTTAAGTCTTTTCATGGTTTTACCAAATTAAATCTACATTATATTCTTTGAAAATTATGTCTCTGCCAACAATTTTGATATTTTCTGTAAGAGATTGAGCAATAATTATTCTATCGAAAGGGTCACGATGATGAAAGGGTAATTTTGAAACAGTAATAATATGTTCTGGGAGTATTTCCAATATAGAAAAGCCATTTAAGGACATGTTTTTGATAATTGATTCAATATTATTCTTTAATTCTAGTTTATTTAGACTCGCCTTAATAGCAATTTCCCAAAGACTTGCTATACTAATTAAAGTTTCATTTTCAATATTTTCAATTAGATTTCTTACAGATTCAGGTAAATTATTGTCGTTCTCAACAAACCAAATAAATGCATGAGTATCTAGTAATAGTTTCATTACATATATTCTTTAAAATCTTCCAATGGCTCATCGAAATCTTTGGACAAAACAAAAGTTCCCTGCATACATCCAGCTTTAGGGTGTACTTTTTTAGTTTCATACTTTTTTTCTAGAAATTCTATGAAATCAATTACTTCAGCTCGTAAATTTTCTTGAAGCGATGAAATCTTCGAATACAATAGTAAGTCTGACATATTCTTAAAGTTTTTATTTGTTCAAAAATACTAAAAATAAGATAAAAATCTACATATCCACACTCAATACCTTATCCACCTCCTCATGCCACGGCAAACCATGTACATTGAGCATCGCCATAAATGGGTCGGGATTCATTTCTTCGCAATTCCATACGCCTGGTTGCATCCATTCGCCAGTGATCATCATCATGGCACCTAGCTTGGCTGGTACGCCAGTAGTATAGCTAACGCCCTGAGCCTGAACCTCTTTCCAGCAGTCCTGATGCTTGCAATTGTTCCAAACATAATAGGTTTTTGGTTTGCCGTCTTTAATGCCTTTTATTTGGCAACCAATACTAGTTTCGCCTGTATAATTGGCTCCTAGGCTACCAGGCTCTGGCAAAACAGCCTTTAAAAATTCCAATGGTACTATATCCATTCCTTGGAATTTGATAGGTTTGATACTAGTCATTCCTACATTTTCAAGTACATTCAAATGGGTAATATATTGCTGGCCGAAAGTCATCCAAAAACGTGCTCTTTTCAAAGTTGGGAAGTTTTTCACTAAGCTCTCCAATTCCTCATGGTAAAGTACATAACTCTCTTTTGGGCCAATACCTGGGTAGTGAATTGGTTTATGAATGCTCATCGCCTCAATCTCTTTCCACTCACCATTTTCCCAATATTGTCCTGGCTGTGTAATTTCTCTGATGTTTATTTCTGGGTTAAAATTAGTTGCAAAAGCCTTTCCGTGGTCGCCCGCATTACAATCTATAATGTCCAACTCATGCATTTCGTCGAAATGATGTTTGGCTGCATAGGCGGTATAAACTTGTGTTACACCAGGGTCAAAGCCACAACCCAAAAGCGCCATTAGCCCGGCTTTTTCAAACCGTTCTTTATAGGCCCATTGCCAGCTGTATTCAAATTTGGCAACATCTTTTGGCTCATAATTGGCGGTGTCCATATAATGAATTCCCGTTTCAAGGCAGGCATCCATAATGGTCAAATCCTGGTAGGGGAGAGCCACATTGATAATCATAAATGGCTTTACTTTGTTGATTAAAGCCACCAATTCAGGCACCAAATCGGCATTTACTTGATGGGTTTCTACTTTGGTCGGTAAGTTAATTGCCTCACATTCAGCGGCAATAACTTCACATTTTCGCAAGGTTCTGCTGGCTAAAACCACCTCTGAAAAAACTTGTGGATTCATTGCGCATTTTTTAACCACAACGTTCCCAACTCCACCTGCGCCTATTATTAATACTTTTTTTGCCATTTTAATAAAATTTCTTATTTGTTTTTAAAATATTTTCTTTTAATTCATCATTCTTTAGGTTTTCAAAATGAATTAAATCTACTTTATATGGAATTGGTAAAACTTCATTTATAAAACTTTTAGTATCCCAAATAGTTTTCTCAGTTAGTTTTATTCCAAATATGACCAAATCGATATCGCTGCCATTTCTAAAATTATTTTTTGCCCTACTTCCAAAAATACAAACATTCTCAATTTCTGGAACACTTTTTAAATAGTCTACCAATAGAACATAGCTTTTATCTGAAATGCCAAAATTATTTGTTTGAGGTTGCTTTAACATTTAAATAATTATATAGTTTTTCCAATTCGACAAAATATTGGTTAGTTATTAAAAAAAAGGCAGTTTCTGCATTTTTTTCGTCATAGGTATGAGAAATCAGATTTCTTTTCTCAAGCATATCAAGCCAAATATCACCGTCTTCAATTATACCAAAATTAAATGATTCCTTAATAATTTCCCTTGGATAAATTGAAGTCACTCCATTTTCATATAAAAAGTCCTTCATGCTTTTCCAAGCCAATTCGAAAGAAAATTCAAAATATTGAATCAAACCTGCTATCTCTAAGTCATTTAAATCTTTTTTTTGTATAGCTGATCTTAATTGGCTCATTGCTTTTTCGTATTGCGAAAAACGTTGTAGCCACCTTTTTTTCTCTTCCATATTAAAAAAAAAATAAAATAAAATTTTTACAAAAATAATTAAAAAGATTGTGATTGGCTGTCAAATAAATTATCTTTAATTTTGTTATAAAATATGAATAAAGCAATGGGATTAGTATACGCTGAAATTGAATTGATTAATGCTGGCGATATGGAACTTGCAAGAAGACATTATATTGGCGAGGAAGAAATAAAAAGAATGCCTGTAGTAGCTTTGGTTGATACGGGTAGTTATATGCTTTGCATCAATGAGTCGATACAATCTCAATTGCAATTTCCAATTATGGAAAAACGTACTGGACAATTAGCAAATGGAGAAATTGTAGAATATGATGTAGTTGGGCAGGTGGAATTAAGGTTTAAAAACAGAAGAACACAATGCAATGCTATGATATTGCCTGGTGATAGTGAAGTGCTTCTAGGAGCAATTCCTTTGGAAGATATGGACGTTTTAATTCATCCCCTTCGCCAAGAACTAATTGTAAATCCAGAACACCCTTATTTTGCTCAGATGAAATTGAAGGGGGTGCGGAAATAGAATATTTTTAAAAATCTCTTAATTTTTAATTCATCAACCCCTCTATCTCCTCCACCTCAATGGGAATATTGGCCATCAAATTCAAATTGCCATTTTCTGTAATTAAAATATTATTTTCAAGCCTAACACCAATGCCTTCTTCTTTGATATAAATACCTGGTTCGTTGGTGAATACCATACCTGCTTCAAATGGACGGAATTTATTCCAAACATCGTGAACATCCAAGCCCAAGGAATGGGTGTTGCCATGCATGAAATATTTTTTAAAAAGGGGAGCATCTGGGTTTTGGTTTTCAACATCAGCTTTCGAAAACAGGCCAAGTCCAATGCATTCTGATTGTATTAATAGCTCAACTTCACGTTGCAAATCGTCCCATTTTGTGCCAGGAACTATTAATGTTTGGGCAAATTTGTTGGTACGCAATACTGCTTCATAAACTTGCTTTTGGCGAGGTGAAAATCTGCCATTAACAGGAATTGTTCTTGTCATATCCGCTGCATAATTGGCATATTCTGCTCCAACATCGAGTAAAATTAGGTCGCCATCTTTACATATATCTTTGTTTTCGATATAATGCAAACAAATAGCATTGGCGCCAGAAGCAATAATGGGCGTGTAGGCAAAGCCTCTCGATCTATTTCTGGTAAATTCATGGATAAATTCAGCCTCAATTTCGTATTCGGTAACGCCTGGTTTTACAAAATTTAGTACCCTCCGAAAGCTTAACTCAGTAATTCTGCAAGCTTCCGCTAATTGAGCCACCTCTATTTCCGATTTTATCATTCGTAATTGATGTAGAATAGGCGCCGCTCGCTCATATTTATGCAATGGAAATAGACTGAACGTTTTACTTATAAATTTATCATCCCTTGTTTGTACCTCTGAGCCATTGCGGAGGTGTTCATTAGTATTCAAATAAATGTTTTCCGCCTCATAAACAATCTGTTTTAATAGCGTCTCGAAATTACTCATCCAATGAATTATTTGTATTCCTGAAACCTCCCTCGCATGCTCTTTTGTATATTTATAACCTTCCCAAATGGAAATTAATTCTGATGTTTCTCGTAAAAAAAGCACCTCACGAAGCTTAGGGTCGGGATGCTGAGGACAAAGCACCAAAATACTTTCTTCCTGATCTATCCCAGAAAGGTAAAATAAATCTGTTTGCTGACGGAAACCCATTGTGCCATCGGCATTGGTAGGCATAACGTCGTTACTGTTAAATATGGCAACAGAATTGGGCTTTAAATGCGCAATAAATCTTTGTCGGTTTTCTGCGAAAAGTTGCGATGGGAGTTTGTTATATTTCATAATAAAAATTTATTTTGTAAAAATAATGTATTAAGGGTTTATATTTTTTATTTTGCAACAGTTTTTGGAACTCATATTAGTTTTAAATGCTAATGTTTTAAATTTAAACTATGAATAATTAAAAGAATAAAAATTTATGATAAAAGTATTAGTAGTCGGCTGTGGCAATATGGGCACATCACATGCCATTGCCTATGAGTTAATTGATGGTTTTGAAATTTGTGGTATTGTATCTACTGGCAATTCCAAGTTTTTGTTAAATGAAAAGTTAGAGGCTAATTATCCTCTTTTTTCAGATTATGAACAAGCTTTAAAATCGACACAACCTGATGCGGTTTGTGTTTCAACTTATCCTGATACTCATGAAGAATATGTGATAAAAGCATTAGAAGATGGTTGCCATGTTTTTGTGGAAAAGCCCATTGCAGACTCGGTAGCTGGCGCAATACGAGTGGCTGAAGCGGCCAAAAAAGCAAATAAAAAAGTGGTAGTGGGCTATATTTTGAGGGTACATCCTTCTTGGGAAAAATTTATTGAAATATCTCATACTTTGGGTAAGCCATTGGTAATGAGGATGAACCTCAATCAACAGAGCCAAGGCTATATGTGGGATGTGCACCGAAATCTGATGAAAAGCCTCAGTCCGATTGTAGACTGTGGTGTGCATTATATCGATGTAATGTGCCAAATGACTCGTTCAAAACCGATTTCTGTATCAGCGATAGGAGCGAGGCTTACTGAGGAAATTCCTGCTGGAAATTATAATTATGGGCAGCTTCAAATCCGTTTTGAGGATGGCTCAGTGGGCTGGTACGAAGCTGGCTGGGGACCCATGATGAGCGAAACGGCTTTTTTTGTAAAAGATGTTGTTGGGCCAAAAGGTTGCGTATCCATTACTGCCAAAGAAGCTGGTGGCAAAGGTAATTCATCAAATGTAGATGCCCATACAAAAACTGAATCGCTAAAAATACACTATGCAGATTTGGATGTTAATAATAAATTCGAAAAAGCCGACGAATGGATTGACATGACCGATGAGCCTGACCATCAAGAGCTTTGTAACCGTGAGCAGCGCTACTTTTTGAAAGCAATTTCTGAGAATTTAGATTTAACCGATCATATTTCGGATGCTGTGAATAGCTTAAAAATAGCATTTGCTTGTGATGAAAGTGTAAGGTCTGGTGAGGTTGTAAAGCTTTGATATACAGTAAAATTAGTATTAATATACAGAATAATTTATTTTATCAATTGTAAATAACCTTTTAATAATTATTCATTTTTTTCTTAAAATATTACAAAAAAACCATGTAATTTTGGTTATTATTTAATTATTAATAAATATTTTTTTACTGTTATCAACCTTAACACGTCAATGAAAAAAAACAAATTAAAATTCGGAATGGCTATTGCAATTTCTTTAGCCATAGCATCTTGTCAACAACCTGATTTTTTGCAAATTGAAAATCAGCCAAAAGTCAATCATAGTTCAGCCAAAGTTGATGGCAACGATATGGTGGCAAATGAAGTTTTGGTAAAATTCAAAAATGGCACTTCTGATTCAAAAAGAGCCGAAATATTGGGAAAAATAGGTGCAAAATTAAAAGAAAAGATACTTACTAAAATGATGGAGAGGGCTGGGGATAATGGTATTGATCTATTAGAAGTAAATATTAATGCGCTAGATGCAATTTTGAAAGCAAAAGGTTTCTCTGAAATTGAATATGCTGAGCCCAATTTTATTTATACACATGATGCAGTTTCAAACGATGCATCGTTCAATACTTTATGGGGAATGCAATCGCCAACTTCCACCCCAGCAAATAGCTTTGGTTCTGCTGCTGCGGCTGCTTGGAATGCAGGCAACGTAGGTTCAAGTACTGTTTTTGTAGGTATTATTGATGAAGGTTATATGTTTACACATGAGGATCTAGCAGCAAATGCTGGCGTAAATCCAGGAGAGACTCCAGGTGATGGTATAGACAATGATGGAAATGGATTTGTGGATGATGTACGTGGGTGGGACTTTGATGGAAACAATAGCACTGTATTTGATGGCCTTGCTGACGACCATGGAACGCACGTGGCAGGCACAATTGGTGCTGTTGGGGGTAATTTTAAGGGCGTAGTTGGTGTGAATTGGAATGTAAAAATGTTAAATGCCAAATTTTTGGGTACTAATGGTGGCACCACAGCCAATGCAATTAAAGCTGTAGATTATTTTACTAATCTTAAAGCTCGTACTGTAAATCCAGTAAATATTGTTGCAACCAATAACTCATGGGGTGGTGGAGGATTTTCACTAGCATTACAAGACGCTATCGGTAGAGCTAATAACGCTGGAATTTTATTTATATGTGCAGCTGGAAATGCTACCTCAAATAATGATTTAGTGGCAAATTATCCATCAAATTATCCTAATGCCAATGTAATTGCGGTGGCTTCAATTACATCATCTGGAGGTTTGTCTAGTTTTTCAAATTTTGGTGCAACAAAAGTACATTTGGGTGCTCCTGGTTCAGCTATTTATTCAACAGTACCTACTTCTAGTGGTTCAAGAAAAGGGGTAACTAGCGGCTACGCTTCTTATAGCGGTACTTCAATGGCTACACCACATGTAACAGGGGCGGCAGCATTGTTTAAAGCAAAAAACCCTTCAGCAACTGCAGCACAAATTAAAGCAGCCATACTTTCATCTACTATTGGAACTGCTTCATTAACAGGCAAATGTACCACTGGAGGTAGATTGAACGTTGCTGGATTTTAATAGATATTTTATATTGACTAGTATACTTCATATATAAAAAATGCCTGTTCGGAAATTAATCTGAACAGGCATTTTATTTGATAAGTATTTTAAACCCAGATTAAGCATTGGGTATTTATTACATAAAAATTAGGCTTCAGCGTGGCTCTCATAATTCCGTTTCGGTTCTCATTTGATCAATCTCAAAAGGCCTTCATTTCGAAAATCACGGCTATTCTGTCTAATATAATTTCTATATTATTCAAAAAGCACAATCTGGGATAAAAAATATACTCCTATTTTTCGCAAAAATAAATAATCTCTTCCATAGGCAAAGCATATTTTTCTGACTTTGATTTTGGCATTTCTTGCACAAATTTATCCTCTTTTACTCTTAAGCCAGCTTTTTCTAACTCTTTATTGTAATCACGACCAAAAAGGCGTAGATGGTCGTTTTGCCAAAATACCCTTTCTCGCTCAGCTGGTTCGGTAATAGAAGCATCTTCAAAAGTTGTAGCCTTTGACCAGTCTTGCGGGCTTTGAATTATGGCCCAGCCTTTTGGCTTCAATACTCGGTGAATTTCCCTCATACATTGCTGATAGTCAGCCACATGTTCCATTACATGGTTACAAAAAACTATATCAAATGTGTTTTTTTCAAAGGGGATATCGTGCAAATCCATCTTTATTTTTGCCAATGGACTTTCAATATCCGCAGTGATATACTCCAAATTTGGCATTTTTTCAAAACGATCGATAAAGCAATACTCGGGTGCAACATGTAAAAGTTTGTGATTGTGAGTGAAAAAGTTGGTTTTTTCTTTCAAATACAAATACATTAATCGGTGCCGTTCCAATGCCAAGCAATTGGGACAAAGTGCATTATCACGTGAAACCAACCTTCCATATGGTAGGAATTTACGAAACTTATTGTCACAAACTGGGCATTCTACTTTATCTCCTTTGTACCAAAAAGCCATTATTTTCATTGCAAAATGACTTACCAATTGCAAATATTTTCGTGGAATATAGCGCAGTGAAAGGCTGATTACTTTTTTTAACATTTTTTTTTGAGTGATGAGATATGAGTGATAAGCGATGAGTAATCTGAAAGTTTTTTCACTTATCACTCATCGCTTATTACTCATCACTATAATTCCCTAATCCAAATATTTCTAAAGCTTACCAAGTTGCCGTGGTCTTGAAGTGAAATTGGCCCTTTGCCATGAACTGGGTTATCAGGTTGGCCAATATAGTTGGTTGTTCCTTGTATTTTTGTGTGATTTTGAACTATAATTCCATTATGAATTACTGTAACATAAGCGGGCGTGTCAATACCTCCATTAATTGTGAATTTTGGTGCGGTATAAATAATATCATACACGTTCCAATCGCCCATTTTTGAAGTAGCATTTACCATTGGTGCGGTCTGCTTGTAAATACTGCCTGCTTGGCCGTTTCTATATGATCGGTTTTGATAGGAGTTTAATACTTGCACTTCATACATTCCTTGCATAAAAATACCTGAGTTTCCTTTTCCCTGGCTTTTCAAATCGTCTGATTCAATTGGGCTGCGCCATTCGATGTGTAATTGGTAGTTTTCAAATTTTTGTTTAGTAGAAATATTGCCAGCATCTTTTACAACGGTCATAGCGCCATCTTTAACCGTCCATTTGGCTGGGCTTCCGTCTTTTGATGACTCCCAGTTGTCCAAATTTTTACAATCAAATAATATTGTTGCATCCGATGGAACAGCGCCAGGTGTAACCACACGCACCTCAGGATCCCAATACTCTGTGACTTTTGGGTCAGTTGGATTTTTAGTTACAAAACGGTTGTCTTGGGCTTGAGCGATATTCAATGCCAAGTAGCCACAAAAAAGTAATCCAATCGACTCTAAATTAATTTTCATATTTTACAATTAAATAAATGTGAATTTTTAAATATTAAGCTATATTTTTTGCAAATTTGGTAAAAAATTATTCATACACCAATAAGATTTAACTAAATCATGATTCCAAAATTAAAAAACCGCCCCCCAGGTAACCGATTACTAAAAAAAATGCGGTTGGAAACTAAAAGTTTATTGTTGGCCATTTTTTCTATAATTTTGATAAGTTTGGGTTTATATGTATTTGTTAATGCCCTTACTGCCAAAAATGAAGGTGCTGACGTGTTTAAATGGGGGCTTTTGTGTACCTACAGCTTGGTTTTGATTAATTTGGGTCTTTTTTGTTTTGGACAGGCTATTCGATTTCGTATTTTAATTGACATTGCCAAGAAATCTAAGAGATCAGAGAAAAAAGTTTTGAAAAGAATCAAAGCTAGGTTTTCCAAAAACAAAAATGTCTCCGAATAAATCGAAGACACCCTAAATAAATCTACAAAAATAACTTTAAAAGCTATTTGGCTTTTTTTGAAATCTTATTTTTTCTCGAAAGACGCTTTAATTGCCTCAACATCAACCAATTTGATAGTTGGCGTCAATGTCAACATTTTTATATTTGACAACCTGTTTTGAGCAACTGTTTTGTTTCTTCTATCTTTTCTTTTAAGTGCTGTAACTCCCATTGTATTGTTTTTTTATTAATAAGATTGCAAAATTAAGGATTTTTTTTTAGTTGTCAAAATATTGGTTCGATTTTAATTGGTTTTAATCACGGATATTGGAAGTTTCATGGAATTTGGAGATTTTTACCTAATACAAAAATTTATACTTTATTTCTGAACAATATTTTTAATTAATTAATCTATGATTCAAATACTTGGCAATCCAACCACAAATTCCGTTACGTCGCCGTCAGCAATCTCCTATTCAATAGTGCTCCAATGCATTTTGCTTTTAAAAAGTACTGTTATTTATGCTTAAATTTGGCTTTTACTTCGTTTTATCTTTGCTATATGCAATTCCATCTATCGAAAAACCGGCTACTTTTCCTTCACTATCAAGCGAAAATTGCACGGTTGATTTTCCCCACCACCAATTACTATTACTACCTATAAAGGTATCATAATGCCAATGTTGCAAAGGAAAATTGAAGTTATTGGGTTGCTTTACTGTGAGTATTTCATTCTTTAATTCTACTTCGGCATTGCCATAAATTGTGTTTACATATTTGCCTGAATAGGCTCCTAGGGCTAAAGAAGGATTCGTATTGAGCACTCTTTTTGCCAAATGCTCGGTCTCCTTTTTATTGACACTATCGCTCAAACTTTTGTACAGATTAAAGAAATCGGTGCTCCAATCATTCTTATTATCATGGAAACTCCACAAATCAAAGGCTTTGTACATCAAAGCATGGCGGATTTCGGTATGGTCGAGGTTTCCAAAAACATAAATAGAAATGCGCTCTTCTGGAATCATGCCAAAAATGGCAACCAGACCATCTAAACTTCCTGTGTGAAATTGCACCATTTTTCCACGATAATCATGCTGAAACCAGCCGAGTCCATAGCTCGTCCAATGAGGTTTGGTTAGCTTAGTGGTTGGATAAAAATCGTTAGGTGGAATGAGTGCATGTGGCTTGAATAATTCGGCAAAAGTTTCGGCTTTAAGCAAGCGAGTGCCATTGAGTTTGGTGCTGTCTTGCAAAAATTGCATCCATTTACTTATATCGTCGGCACATGACCAAACGCCACCTGCTGCCCCCACATTATCACCATCTAAATAGCTAATGGTTCGGACTTCATCTTGCTTTTCTTTGTCTTTGAAATGAGGCGTTGTTTTGGTGGCACTTGCTGGAATTTTCGAATAATCGGCATATGTATTGTTCATACCTATGGGTTTAAAAAGTCGTTCCATAATAAATTCATCCCAAGTTTTACCACTCACTTTTTTTATTACTTCGCCTGCCACCAAATACATCAAATTTTGGTAAGTATAGGATGATCGTAATGAATACGACAAAGGAATGGTTTGCATTCGATGTAAGATTTCTTCACGAGAATAACCTAAAATCCAAAGTAAATCGGCATTGCCAAGACCTGTATTGTGCGTAAAGAGGTCTTTTACCGTAATTTCGGCAGTTACGTAAGGATTTGATAATTTGAATTCGGGTAGAATATTAGTAACAATATCGCTCCATTTAACTTTGCCTTCGTCCACCAATATTGCCATACAAATTGCCGTCATGGCTTTGGTTGTGGAGGCACAAGTTGATAATGTAGCGGTTGTATAAGGTGTTTTATCGGTGATATTTTGAACACCAAAACCCTTTTTTAATACCACATTTCCATCTTTCACTACTACTACTGAAAGGCCTGGGGTTTTCCAAGTTGGTAAGGCATTTTGAATATAATTATCAAGAATTTCTGGTAGTTGTGCAGCGGTGAGAGCCTTTTTATCGGCTAATGGTTTTTGAGCATATAGCACAGAAGAAAGTATCAAAAAACTAAATAATATAGAAAGCCGTTTCATAAAAAAGTGGGTTTAAAGAGAAAACAAAACTAATTAAATTTTTAGAAAAATTATAGTGGTAATTTTATAATAAACTCACTTCCTTCACCTTCTGTGCTCACAACTTCCAAAGCCCCGCCATGCCCTTTGGTCACAATATCATAAGCTAAACTCAGACCTAAACCAGTGCCTTGGCAAGTGGGTTTGGTGGTGAAAAAGGGTTGGAAGATTTTGGATTGCACTTCTTTTGACATACCGGTTCCGTTGTCTTTAATTTTGATAACTATTAGATTGTCAATATGCTCAGTTGAAACACTAACCAAAGGTTTTTCCACCTCCTTTACAGCATAAAAAGCATTATTTATCAAATTCAACAAAACCCGCCCGATATCCTGCGGAAGGACGTTGATTTTTGGCAGATTTGAATCGAAATCAGTTTTGAAGTCGGAGTTGAAAGTGCTTTCTTTTGCTCTTAAGCCATGATAGGCCAATCTTAAATATTCATCGGCTAAGGCATTGACATCGGTTAATTCTTTTTCTCCTGAACTGGCTTTGGAATGTTCCAACATACCCTTTACAATGCTGCTTGCTCTCTTACCATGGAGGGTAATTTTCTCTAAGTTTTGTTTTAAGTCATCAGCAATTTCATTGGCCGACTGCTGATTGCCGACTGCCATTTCTTCTTTCATTTCTGTCACCAATTCACTTGAAACTTCCGAGAAATTATTGACAAAATTCAAAGGGTTTTGTATTTCATGGGCGATACCAGCTGTGAGCTCGCCTAAGGAAGCGAGTTTTTCAGATTGTATGAGTTGGGCTTGAGTTGATTTGAGGGTTGAAAGGGTGTTTTCTAAAATAATATTCGCTTTTTGCTTTTGACGGTTGTTGCGGTAAAGAATAAAACCGATAATGGAAAAAACCGCAAGCATCAACAATAGGGAATAGGTTCTGATTTTTGATTGGGTTTGTATTGCATCTTTCTCCAAATTCTCTAAACGCTTCGTTTCTTCAAGCGAAAGACTTTGGAAATCGGCAATGTTTTTAATTCTTGTTCTATAGAAACTGTCTTTTGCTACCAATGCCAGCCCCTGATATTTGTAAGCACTGTCCACCTGATTATTTAGTTTATAGGCGAGGTAAACATCTTCATACGCTGTTCCTGTATTAATTGCTACTGTTTCAGAACGAAGGGATTTAACAATTCCAAGATTTTTTACAGCATAAACCAGTGCAGAATCCTTTTCGTTTTCCTGTAAAAAGACTTGAATCAGGTTACGATTTATTTGAGCAATACTGCTTTGATTGTTGTTTTCATTTGCTAATAATAAACCTTCGTAATAATATTTCTTAGCCTGTTGCTTATCTCCTTTTTGCAAATAAATATCTCCGATAATGGCAATAATAGAACTCTTGTAAACACTCTTATACGCTGGATTCTTCGAAAAAAAATCTGCCTCTTTTGCATAATACAAAGCGGAATCAAGCTGATTCATTCTAAGATATGCTCCTGCCAAAGTCATATTCGCTGACCTTTGCCTG
>JANMZR010000143.1:0-1976 GCA_031383555.1 Cytophagaceae bacterium
CAAGGCACAGGTTTGGGACTAAGTTTGGCCTATGATATAGTGACAAAAGGGCATGGCGGGACGATTGAATGTGAGAGTGCGGAAGGAGAAGGAACGACTTTTGTGGTGAAATTATCTATAACCTAAATACAATATTATTACATCCTGTTGTGAAAAATGAGGCAAGTTTATTACTTTTATTTCTTTAAAAAAACATTTTAAAATTATTTGTAAAAAATGAAAAAATATTTATTCTTAATTATCTACTTTTTTAGTTATAATGTCTTAATTGCACAAAACAGCTACTTTTTTCAATCAAAAAAACTAAATACAACTATTCCAAGTCCTGAGCAGTTTTTGGGTTATGGAATAGGTACGCACCATACTCGACACGATAAATTGGTAGAATACATGAAGGAACTCGATCGTGTTTCTGATAAAGTATCCGTGCAGAAAATCGGTGAAACTTATGAGCATCGTGACCAAATTATTGTAACAATTACCAATCCTACCAATTTCGCCAATTTAGAAAAAATAAGAAAGGACCATCTCGACCTTTGCGACCCAACAAAGTCAATGCCAGATGTTAAAAAAATGCCTTCAATTGTGTGGCTTGGTTATAATGTGCATGGCAATGAACCATCAAGCAGTGAGGCTGCCATGCTTGCAGCCTACTATTTGGCCGCTTCTGAAGAGCCCGAAATGCAAGAATGGCTCTCAAATGCGGTAATTTTAATGGAGCCCGTTATAAATCCTGATGGCCGTGACCGTCATTCAAATTGGGCCGATGCCAATAAAGGTGAGCCTCTAGTAGCTGATGCCAACGACCGTGAGCACAATGAGGCTTGGCCAGGTGGTCGTACCAATCACTATTGGTTTGACTTGAACCGAGATTGGTTTTTGGCGGTTCACCCTGAAAGCCGCAATCGTCTGAATTTCTACCACCAATGGCTCCCAAATGTGGTTACCGATTTCCATGAAATGGGCACTAATGCTACCCATTTTTTTGAACCAAGTAAAGAGAATGCCGAAAACCCAATGGTTCCAAAAGCGGTTTACAGAGACTTAAATGTTCGTTTTGCCAAATATTTTGAGGAGGCCCTGAATTCGATCGGCTCGTTTTATTACACCAAAGAATCATTCGATAATTTTTATCCAGGTTATGGTTCTAGCTACCCTGATATTGAAGGTGGTTTGGGTTTACTTTTTGAGCAGGCCAGTTCTCGTGGGCATTTGCAAGAAAGTCAAAACGGTAATGTAACTTTTGCCTTCACGGTCCGCAATCAATTGATGCAAAGTTTGGCTACAGTAAAAGCTTCAATAAATGAAAGAGAATTGTTGTTAAAACACCAAAATAATTTTTTCAAATCAGTTACCGACCAAGCACAAAAAAGCACAACAAAAGCTTATTTGATTGGTGATAATAATGATGCCACTCGAAACCGAGCTTTTTGGGATTTATTACTGCAACATAAAATCGAATTTTACCACTTGACTGACAATATCACCCAAAATAGCCAAACTTTTGAGAAAGGGAAGGCTGTGATTATCCCCACTAATCAACCACAATATTTGATGATTCGCTCTATTTTTGACCGCCCAAAAACTTTTGCAGATAGTCTTTTTTATGATGCTTCAACATGGAATTTGGCTTTATCGTATGGGTTACCGCATGCTGAAATTAATGGCGTTTTTCAAAAAGGCAACCGCATCACAAAGGCGGATTTAGCACCAATTTTACCAACTTTTGCTAAAAGCAATTATGCCTACTTAATAGATTATTCTGACTACAATGCCACAAAAGCATTATACCAACTACTTGACAATGGAATACTTACAAAAGTTTCATCAAAACCATTTTCAATAAAATTAGAAAACGGAGAGAAGAAATTTGGCTACGGCACATTGGTAATTCCCGTTCAAAGTCAGAAAATTTCTGCTGATGATTTGTTTCAAAAGTTAACAAAAATAAGTAAATCGTCAGGTGTATATTTGGA
>JANMZR010000200.1:0-15624 GCA_031383555.1 Cytophagaceae bacterium
AAAACAATAATTTCTTTTTAGGACAATATAAAGAATATGTTAATTTAATAATTTTAACATAATTAGCTTTATTATTTCATTCTAAAAATAATTCATATCGTACAAAACCAAAACTAAATTCCAATTAGTATCTTTGCCAAAAATTTATCTGCAACAATGCAGTAAAACAATAGTTCAATTAATGAGTTCAGATTCAAGTAAAAGATATGCGCAGCGAGGTGTTTCAGCTTCAAAAGAAGATGTGCACGCCGCTATTTCAAATATAGATAAAGGCTTGTATCCTAAGGCTTTCTGCAAAATAATACCTGATATTTTGGGAGGTGATTCCGATTATTGCAACATAATGCATGCGGATGGTGCGGGTACCAAAAGCAGTTTGGCCTATTTGTATTGGAAGGAAACGGGTGATAAATCTGTTTGGAGGGGCATTGCTCAAGATGCAGTTGTAATGAATACTGACGACCTTATTTGTGTAGGAGCAGTTGATAATATGCTCATTAGCAGCACGATAGGTCGTAATAAGAACCTGATTCCCGGTGAAATAATTGCAGAAATAATAAACGGAACTGAGGAGCTTTTGCAAATGTTACGTGAAAATGGTATTGGCATAAACTCAACTGGTGGCGAAACCGCTGATGTGGGTGATTTAGTACGCACGATAATTGTAGATAGCACCGTAACCGCACGAATGAAGCGTACCGATGTAATTGACAATAAAAATATAAAACCTGGCGATGTAATTGTGGGCTTAGAATCGTTTGGCCAGGCTACATATGAAAGCCAATACAATGGCGGCATGGGGTCTAACGGCCTTACGTCGGCTCGTCACGATGTATTATCGAAAAATTATGCCTTTAAATATCCAGAAAGTTTCGATGCGGCTATGCCCGAAAGCTTAATTTATTCAGGTAAATGTGGCTTGCAAGATGAAGTAGAAAATTGCCCTTTAAACGTAGGCCAGCTCCTACTCTCCCCTACTCGTACCTACGCACCTGTAGTTAAGAAATTAATCGAAAACATTGGTAAAAATATTCATGGCATGGTGCACTGTTCAGGAGGAGCGCAAACCAAAATATTGCATTTTATTGACAATTTGCATATCATAAAAGACAACCTTTTTGAACTTCCTCCGCTTTTCAAATTGATTCACGCCCAAAGTGGCACCGACTACAAAGAAATGTATAAGGTATTCAATATGGGGCACAGAATGGAATTGTATTTACCTAAAAATGAAGCAGATACAGTCATAAAAATCTCAAAGTCGTTTGGGATTAATGCCAAAGTTATTGGGAGAGTTGAGGCTTCGAAAGTGAAAAAGCTAACAATAAAATCGACGTTTGGGGAGTTTGTCTATTGATGGAAAACAGATAACGCAGATGAAACGGATTAAAAAGGATTTTCCAAATAAATAGAATCCATAATTGAGCCTATTTTCGGGAATTCTCTCTGTCCTATTTCCCGAAAAACTTTTAAATCCTATTCATATTCAATATGAAAAAACAGCCGTTTCTAAGCTACATAACTTTCTACAATCAAAACATAGTTTTTGATGAATATCCCTTCAATTTACCATTTTTGAAAGACGGTTTAGAAATAAAATTAGAGAAAAATGTAACTTTTTTGGTGGGTGAAAATGGCTCAGGGAAATCAACAATTTTAGAGGCAATTGCAAGTAAAATAGGCTTTAATCCATCTGGTGGTGGCAGAAATCACTATTATGAATCGGCGGAAAAGGAATCGGAATTGGCGAAATATACCTTTTTGGGCTGGACACCCAACCGCATCAACGAAGGGTTTTTTCTGAGAGCCGAAAGTTTTTTCAATTTCGCAAGCTATATCGATGAAACTGGGAGTAAGCGGTATGGAAAACCTTTGATGCATCATTCACACGGTGAGTCATTTCTCGCACTTTTTGAAAACAATTTTCAGTTCGGTATTTATCTTTTAGATGAACCCGAGGCCGCACTTTCGCCCAGAAGGTTATTGGAATTGATGTCGATAATTTACACTTTAGAGCAATCAGGTGAGGCGCAATTTATCATAATTACCCACTCTCCTATTTTAATGAGCTATCCATACGGCCAAATAATTAGCCTTGATTATGTTAAACCAACGGTGATTTCTTATAAAGAAACGGACCATTACCAATTTACTAAGTCGTTTTTAGATAACCCTGATGCCTATTTTCATCATTTATTCAAGTAATACCAAAATATCTTCTTTGGTCAATGATTTCACAAATGATTCCTCATTATTGATTAAAGCATTGGCCAATTTCAACTTGCCTTTTTGAAGTGCCAATATTTTCTCCTCTACCGTATTTTTTGAAATATATTTATAAGTAAAAACTGTTTTTTCTTGCCCAATTCTATGCGCTCTATCCACCGCCTGAGCTTCAATTGCAGGGTTCCACCATGGGTCCAAAATAAATACATAGTCGGCGGCTGTAAGGTTGAGGCCAAGGCCACCAGCTTTTAATGAAATTAAAAACAGTTTTATGGAATCATTATTTTGGAAAAGTTCTACTTGGCCTTGTCTGTCAGTTGTGCTTCCATCCAAATAAGCGTATTGGATTTGGCTTTCATTTAGATACTGTCTTATAATATTTAGATGTTTAACGAATTGACTAAATATTAAAACTTTATGGCCTTCATTGGTAGCGGTTTCAATTTTTGATAATATCTCTTCCATTTTTCCACTGTCACCTTCATAGTTTTCGTCTACCATTTTTGGGTGATTAGCCAGTTGCCTAAGCTTAGTTAGGCCTTGCAAAAGCACTATTTGTGAGTTGTTAATTCCTTTATTATCAATAGCTTGCAATATAATATTCCGATAATAAGACTTAGCTTGCTCATAAGCTTTTTCTTGCTCCTCGGTCATATAGCAATAGTGAATGGCCTCAACTTTAGGAGGTAATTCTTTTGCGACTTGACTTTTATGCCGCCTCATTATAAAGGGCTTTATAAGTAAATTCAACTTTTTGAGCTTTGAATCATTAGCCTTTTTTTCAATTGGAATCAAATATTCATTTCTAAAAAAGGCATGACTTCCCAATAAACCAGGATTAATGAACGTCATTTGAGTCCAAAGGTCGAGTGTTGAATTTTCCAGCGGTGTTCCTGTAAGAATAAGCCTATATTGAGAATTCAGCTGCATAACCGCCTTAGCTATATTTGAAGTTGGATTTTTTATTGATTGAGATTCGTCCAAAATAATATAATTGAACCTAAATATTTTCAATAAATCTAAGTCAATTCGCACTATCCCGTAACTCGTTATAATCACATCATAATTAGAGAAATTACCAATATTTTTATCTCTATTGGTACCAGTATATAGGAAAACTTTTAAATCAGGTGTAAACTTTTTAGTTTCTAATTCCCAATTATATACCAATGAAGTTGGCATTATTAGCAATGATGGCAACTTAATTTTGGCTTCTTTCTGGCTTTGTAATAAGGCTAAAGTTTGTACAGTTTTACCCAAACCCATGTCATCGGCAAGGCAGCCTCCTAGGTTATATTCTTGCAGAAACCGCATCCAATCATAGCCTGCTTTTTGATATGGACGAAGCGTTCCGATAAATTTTTTCGGCAACGGTTTTTCTTCTATTTTTTCAAAATGCGATAATTTCTCTAATTTTCTTGATATTAAAACTTTTGCAAGGCTCTCATTTTCAAGATTTTGCACCAAAGAGAAATGATGTTTCTTCAAAATAAGAATTTCATTATTTGGTTCTATTTCTGCAAAAGCAAATAGTTCTGAATATTGAGTAAACCATATTTCTGGTATGATGGCAATTTCTCCATTGGGCAAAATAAACTCTTTCTTTTTGGCAAGAATAGCGTTTTTAAGTTTGATAAATGGGATTTCAAATTCACCAAATTGCACCTTAGCGAGTATGTCAAACCAATCTTTATTTTCGGTGAGTGAAATATCGATTGTTGAAAGGCCAATAAAATATTTTTTAGAGTCAGTAGCATTTTGTTTAATTAATATACCTGCCTCATTTAAAACACTATAATGTGCTTGAACCCAGTTAAAAGCCTCTATTTTAGGCAAGTTTATTCGGCCATTTTTAAGGTCTAATCCAATACTTTTCAAAAACTTAATTATGCTTTTTTCGGTAGCAATTTCTCGTATTATTTTATGAAAAAGGTAGGATTCACCCTTTTTTTCCATACTTACATTGGCCTGCCCATTAAAACTATCAAACTTAAAATGTTTATCACCATATTGGAACAATAGTGAAAAAGTTACAGAGGTGTTATCGCTTTCATGGTCAATTACCTCCACAGTTTCGCCAAACAAATTAATTGAGGCTGTTGAAAAGGGCTTAATCTCTGTAAGATCTATTATTGGAATTGGCTTAAACTGTTCGGTTCTAATTTCAAAACCTTTGGCATGCACATCAAACATAGTGATCAACGGCAACACAAATTTCCTATAATAACTCTCCTCAATATTTTTGGGAACTAATATAAATCTCTTATTTAAAAAAGGTTTTAATTTTTTACCATCTACCTCATTTTCAAAATGAAACAATTTATTTTCCAATAACATCCAGGCGGGTTCATCATTAATTATAAGTGCATTTTTATATTGAAAATCCACCTTTTGTCCACCATATTTTATGGTAGGAAAGTAATGTGTATTTTCATCATTTCGCATAAAATGAAAAAGTGTTGAGGCGGCTTTTGGGAGTATTTCAACTTCAGTACGAATGGGGTCGCCGTCTTGACTCATCACAAAAAGCCTTTTATTTTTAAGCAGGTTGCTGAGTATTTGCGACTTTATATTTGTGATATAATCGCCTATCGATTCCTGAATAAGTTTATCGCCCTTTTCAACATCAAAAACTTTAAGAAAAAAATCAATAGGATTTGTTTTTTTAAGGCTAAATTTTTTGGCCACTACTTCCTGCTGAGTAGCGTCCATCCACTTAATCAACTGAAAGTCAACCTCATCTAGGCCTGTAGAAAACTCCTTGGCGTTTTTCGACCAAATATTTTGAGTTTGAAGGGTAAGATCACCTTTCGGATTCAACTGCACAACAAAAGGCTCAAATAAGTATCCAAGGTATTGGTGCTCATACATTGAATATATGATCTGGAAAGGAATATTTGAGGCTACTTTCATTAAAATGAGAATCGCTTTTCTCTTATTTTACTTTTTTTTGTATTGGCGAATCTCAAAAATAGAAAAATTTCTTTAAATGAATTTGATTTTTCGAATATATATTTTTTATAGTTTTATAAATGGTAAAATATTGCAATTTTCAATGAAAAAGCTAAATCTGAATGTTCTCATTTTTACAATAACTTAAAATAAAATCTTCAAACCTAGCATCAACCTCAAATCCTAAAGCCAAAGCAGTTTCATTATTTATTTCGGAAGGCCAACTTATAACCAATTTATTAATTGACTCATCTACTTCAAATTTTATTTTATCAATTATCTTTTCTGAAGTAAGCTTTTGTAAGGTAGCAATCATATGATTTACAGTGACTTTTATACCAGGTAGGTTTACACTTCGCCATTTAAGTTTGTTTTCAGAAAGCAATTTGGCAGCAATCGCAAAATTGTTAATAATCGTTTCAGGACTTGATATCCAAACTGCCAATTGCGGATCAACAGGGCAAATAGCAATTTCATTATTTAACGGCTCCCTTATAATTCCACTCACAAAAGAGGAAGCGGCCTGATTGGCCTTTCCAGGTCGCACACATATAGTTGGAAGTCGAAGTGAAATACCTGAAATGTATCCTTTTCGTGCATAATCGTTAACCATTAACTCACATATAGTTTTTTGAGCACCATAGGATGAACTTGGGTTTAGGGCAGTCATATCATTGACAACAGAAGGTAGATTACCACCAAAAACTGCACAAGAACTTGCAAAAACAAACTTAATATTAGTGTCAATTTTACGGCATGCCTCCAATAAAAATCTTGTGCTATCAACATTCACCTTCCAGCCAAGGTCAAAATCTTTTTCGGCATGACCACTTACAATGGCAGCTAAATGGAACACCAATTTGGTGTTTTTACTTATAATTGTGGCTGCAGCATCTGAAAATGACAAATCAAGTTTTAAACATTTTATTCGATCGTCATCAATTGGAATTTGTGGCTCAACAATGTCTACCAATAAAATTTCAGTGAAATCAATTGAATTGGTTGTCAATAGATTTTTAACTAAAAGTTGCCCCAAAAAGCCCGCTGCACCTGTTATGATTACTTGCATAATTTTTTTTTTGCTTTAGAATATGGATAATTTAAATTTGAAGCTACCAAAAATTATCGGTATTTTTGTTAGCTTTTAGAGGGTTTAAAAATTTAACACTAACTATTGATTATTAATTACAAGCGTCCGAGAAAACATCTGGAAAAAAAGATAAATAATTAGAAAAAAAACAAAAGCAGAAGTTTTAAGACTGCAGCATAATACTTTAAAATCAGAATAATATTATTATTAAAAGTAGGAACGAAAAAATAATTAACACAAATTTAACATTAACATAGCAAAGGAAAATGATATTTGGGTTCGTTTAAATGTAATTTTGTCGAAATATAATTACCATCGCTAACCAATGAATTTTGCTAAATTTAGTAAAAAGCATTTCCCTGATGATTTTGAATGGGGTGTGACCGCTTCTGCCTATCAGACTGAAGGCTCCTGGAATATTGACGGAAAACAAAACTCTATTTGGGATACATTTACCAATTCAAAAAAATTCAAAAAAGGTAATGGAAATACAGCTACAGATTTTTACAATAATTACGAGGCTGATATTAAAAAAATAAAAGAGTTAAATCTTGACTCGTTTCGATTCTCAATTTCATGGACACGAATATTCCCCGCAGGCATAGGTGAACCCAACCAAAAAGGGGTTGATTATTATTATAAAGTTATAAATTGTTGTTTAGAAAATGGAATTGAGCCTTGGATAACTCTTTACCATTGGGATTTGCCTCAAGCTTTGGAAAATCTTGGAGGCTGGACCAACAGAGAAATAATCAATTGGTTTACCTATTATGCCGAATTTTGCTCATTAGAATTTGGCCCAAAAGTAAAAAAATGGTTTGTTCTTAATGAACCAATGAGTTTTGTAGGCCTTGGGTATTTTATGGGCATGCATGCTCCAGGGAGAAAAGGGCTGAGAAATTTTTTACCTGCTGCACATCATGCCACTTTATGCCAAGCTATTGGAGGCAGAATTATTCGTAAAAACATAGCCGATTCTTATATTGGAACCACATTTTCATGTTCGGTTGTGAGTCCCAAATATAGGTTTGATTCTAATGCGGCAAAGCGTCTTGATGCGCTATTGAATAGGTTTTTCATTGAACCATCACTAGGTTTGGGCTACCCGACCAGTGAAATTCCTGGCCTGAAGCTCATTGAAAGGTATTTTAAGGCCGGCGATGCTGAACTGATGAAGTTTAATTTTGACTTTATCGGTATTCAATATTATTTCAGAATTGTAGCTGAAAATAGCTTTTACCCTCCAATTTTATTTGCAAACCAAATTCCAGCCGAAAAAAGAAATGTAAAAATCAATAATATGGGCATGGAAATATATCCAAAAGGAATGGCGAAAATGTTAAAGAAGTTTAGCCAATACGAAAATGTTAAAGATATTTATATTTCAGAGTCGGGCGTTTGCTTTGATGAGGATCTTGAAAATGGCATTGTAAATGATGATAATAGAATTAAGTATTTCAAAAAAACATTTAAAATCTGCTCAAAAGCCATCAAAAATGGTATCAATTTGAAAGGCTATTTTATTTGGACATTAATCGATAATTTTGAATGGGCCGATGGTTTTAGACCAAAATTTGGAATTATCCATAATGATTTTGAAACCCAAAAGCGAACAATCAAAAAATCCGGAAATTGGATAAAATCGTTTTTAAAAGACTGAAGCCAAAGAAAAATAATAATATTTACTTAATTCAATTACAATTTATTTCAAAACCTATGAGCTTAGAGCAAGAAAATTTGGATTATCGTATCCATCAGGAAATTATGGACAGTCTTGATGAAGAGCTGGAGTTAGAATTGGACGATAATCGATTAGGAAACAATGAGAAAAATGAAGACCGACTCAAATACTTCAAAGAACTGCTTAGGCTTCAAGGTGAACTTGTAAAACTGCAGGACTGGGTCCAATACAAAAAACTAAAAGTAGTTGTACTTTTTGAAGGAAGAGATTCGGCTGGTAAAGGTGGTGCTATTAAACGGATTACCCAGCGATTGAACCCTCGAGTTTGTCGTGTGGCTGCTTTGCCAGCTCCCAATGACAGGGAGGTTACTCAATGGTATTTTCAGCGATATGTTTCTCACTTGCCAGCCGGTGGCGAAATGGTTTTGTTCGACAGAAGCTGGTACAATCGTGCTGGGGTTGAGAGAGTTATGGGCTTTTGTACAGATGAACAATACGAGCAATTTTTCAATGATGTGCCTGAGTTTGAAAACATGCTCATTCGCTCTGGAATAATTCTCATCAAATATTGGTTTTCAATTTCAGATGATGAGCAACATCTGCGGTTTATGATGCGCATAAACGATCCACTTAAGCAATGGAAACTTTCGCCAATGGATTTGCAGTCGAGAAGGCGATGGGAACTTTATACCAAAGCAAAAGAATATATGCTTGAAAAAACCTCCACCAAAACTTCGCCATGGTGGATTGTGGAGGCCAACGATAAGAAAAAAGCTAGGATTAATTGTATTAGCCACCTTTTAACTCAAATTCCTTATGAAAGCGTTGACCACCCTGAAGTGATATTGCCTGACAGAGTCCATAATCCGGATTATACTCGTGAGCCAATTCCTAAAAAAATGTATGTGCCAGATGTGTTTACAACAAATTTGGATTGAAATAAAGTAAAAATAGTTATCAGACAACTAATTCGAAACAAGAACATTAAGACTATGAACACTCCTCATATGTAGCATTGATAGTGGCTAAATATATTATTTTTTGCTAATTTTACCTGTACAAAACAATAATTCTCTAAACAATAAATCGATTATTAAGACCATCACAATAGGTCGAACACAAAAGAAGCCGCAAGTTTTGCTGTTCTATTATCAATATCTAAATCGGGGTTAAGTTCCGCAATGTCAAAGGCCATTAGTTTTGGGGAAATGGTTATTTTTTTAAATATTTTTTTAAAGAAAAAATCAGGAATTAGGCCATTATATGCGGTTGCACTTACACCTGGGGCATAAGCTGCCGCAAAAACATCGAGACATAATGTCACATATAAAATATCAATATCATTTATAAAACTATCGATTTTTTCAAAAATAACTTTTTTATTTTCGCATATAATTTCATCGGATAAAATGAATTGGGTGTTGGTTTTATTTGCCTCGTTAAACAAGGCTTTTGTGTTTGAATTTGTTTGAATACCTATCGCCAAATAAGCATAGTTTTTATCTTGTTGTGCTATTTGCCAAAAGCCTGTTCCTGAACTTGCACCAATAGAAGGATCTATTGCCCGATTGTCAAAATGAGCATCGAAATTTATTATTCCAATTTTTTTATCAGGAAACGCCCGCCTTAGGCCTGAAAAATGGCCAAACATAACTTCGTGGCCCCCACCAAATACTATGGTTTTGGTTCCTTTTAGCTGTATAGTGGCAATCATGTCGGCCAATTCATTTTGGGCGCCTTCAAGGTTTGCATTCTCACAGACTACGTCTCCGTAATCTGCCAAGGTGTTTTTATCAATTTTAGGAAAGTTTGCATGAGCTTGTCGTAAATATTTTGGCCCGTTTTTGGCTCCAATTCTACCTTTGTTTCTACTTACACCTTCGTCACATTCAAAGCCAATAATTCCGAAATCTGGGTCGCCAAATTCTATGTCGCCCATCAATATCGCCTGATGCCAACGAATATGCTCCTCTTTTTCTCCATCTATTCTTCCTGTCCAAAAGTTTGGTTTTTGATGCATAGGTTTAAGTGTTTTGGGTAGAAATGTTTAGTCCATTTTTCCAAACTTCTTTAGGTTTCATTTGGCCTTGGTGATACAAAATTTCACGATAATCTGATGTGTGATAAGCTTGAAAATCAGCTCTATAACCTTTTTCTAATTTTCCAATATCGGTTAAATTCAAGGCTTTAGCCGCCCTAAAAGTTAATCCTGCAAACACTTCGGCAGTGCTCAATTTCTGAAAAGTTGCCAATATTGATGCTTGTGCCACCAGATTGCCCATAGGCGCAGAACCCGGGTTATAATCCGAGGCAATTGCCATGCATGCTCCTGCATTTAATAATTTTCGAGCAGGTGCAAATGGTTCTCCTAAACCTATCGATGCGCCGGGTAGCGCCACCGCCACAGTCCCAGATTTGGCCAAAATCTCAATACCTTCTTCAGTTGTTGCCTCCAAATGATCGGCTGAAAGTGCATGCAATGCTACTGCCATTTTTGAAGCTCCGAAAGTAAACTGGTCTGCATGAACAGTTAATTCAAAGCCTAAATTTTTTGCTTTTTGTAAATAAGCCGTACTTTCATCAATATCAAATGCAGACTTTTCGGTAAAAATATCAATTCTATTGGTAAGGGTTTTTATTTTGGGAAGCAGTTCCTTTTCTAAATGTTCCAAATATTCTTTGCTACTCCCATCAAAATCTCGTGGTTTTACATGTGCCGCCAAACAAGTTGAAACAATAGTTGCCTCTGTATTTAAGCTATTGATAATATTCAATAATCTGATTTCATGCTCCACCAAAAGCCCATAACCTGTTTTTATTTCAATGGTTGTGATGCCATTTTTCAGAAATTCATTTACTCTATTTTCTGTTAATTTTTTCAATTGTTCAGTAGAAGTCATTCGTGTTTGGCTCACGCTACTCCATATTCCTCCGCCTTTTGCTGCTATTTCGAGATAGGGTGTACCAGCATTTCTTTCAGCAAAATCCATAACACGGCTGCCCGCAAAACAAGTATGTGTATGGCAATCAATAAAACCTGGTACAGCAACATAGTTTTCATCTATGCATTCAAAAATAGTGTTTTTAGGACTACAAGCAGCATAAAGTACTTCAAATTTGCCAATATTTTGTATTATTCCATTTTGAACCAAAATGCCTCCATTATCTACAATCTCAAGCTGCTCATCTTTTAATGCACCTTTTAACGGCAAGTCAGCCATGGTAAGTATTTGCTTGAAAGGGCCAATTAATTTCATCATAAACTGCTTATTTAGAGGTACTATTATTCATATAATCTAAAGCTAAATTACAAAGTGTTTTCTCGCCCAGCCTCATACTACTTTCGTCGATTGCAAAGCTTAGCGAATGATGTGGAGGTGCCATTAGCTGTAACATTTTTAGGCCTTCCTCTTAAATTCAGATACATTCCAGATAATTTATGGTTTTGCATTTTATTTTAAAAATCAAGACCTTCAATTATTTGGTTATCTACCAAATTTGGTAAGGTTACTTGTAATTTTTTAGATCGAGCCATTTCTCGTTTTATCGCATACATGGCATTTTCGTTTCTCGCCCAACTTCTTCTAGCTATTCCATTGTTTACATCATAAAACAACATCGACTTCAATTTTCTGCTTGCTTCTTTTGTGCCGTCTAACAACATGCCAAAGCCACCGTTTATAACTTCACCCCATCCGACACCACCTCCATTATGAATGGAAACCCAAGTGGCACCTCTGAAACTATCACCAATTACATTATGGATGGCCATGTCTGCCGTAAACTTACTCCCATCACGAATATTGCTGGTTTCTCTAAAAGGTGAATCGGTGCCGCTCACATCGTGATGGTCACGGCCCAATACTACATCTCCTATTATCCCTTTAGCAATGGCTTTATTAAATTCCTCTGCAATTTTGGCTCTTCCTTCAGCATCAGCATATAATATTCTTGCCTGTGAGCCAACCACTAACTTATTTTTATTGGCGTCGATAATCCAGGTAATATTGTCTTCAAGTTGTTGTTTAATTTCCTCAGGTGTTGTTTTTATCATTTCTTGCATGACTTTTAGAGCAATTTTATCCGTTTTATCCAAATCCTCAGCCTTGCATGATGTACAGACCCACCTAAAAGGGCCAAAACCGAAATCAAAACACATTGGTCCTAAAATATCTTCTACATAGGAAGCATATCTGAAGTCTATATTATTAGCCGCCATTATATCGGCACCTGCTCTGGAGGCTTCCAATAAAAATGCATTTCCATAATCAAAGAAGTAAGTGCCTTTTTTAGCATGATTATTAATAGCATTGGCCTGCCTTACCAATGATTTTCTTACATAAGTTCCAAATTCTTTAGGATTTTTACTAATCATTTCATTGGCCTCCTCAAATGACAAACCTACTGGGTAATATCCGCCCGACCAAGGATTGTGAAGTGATGTTTGATCCGACCCAATATGAATAAAAATATTTTGTTTGTAAAATTCCTCCCACACTTCTACTACGTTGCCAATATAGGCTATGGACACCACTTCATTATTTATTTGAGCCAAATGAACCCTTTTAATTAGGTCTCCTGAATTATCAATCAACACATCTACCCAACCTTGTTCATGTCTTTTTATGGCTGCTTTTGGATTAACTTCTGCGCAAATTGTTATGCAACCTGCTATATTTCCTGCTTTTGGCTGAGCACCACTCATACCTCCTAGGCCTGAGGTAAGAAATATTCTTCCAGATGGCTTTTCATTTTTTTGTAAAATTTTTCGAAAAGCATTTATCAAGGTGATTGTAGTGCCATGTACAATTCCTTGTGGACCTATATACATAAATGAACCTGCAGTCATTTGACCATATTGTGTTACGCCAAGGGCATTGAATTTTTCCCAATCGTCTGGTTTAGAATAATTTGGAACCATCATACCATTAGTAACTATAAGCTTGGGTGCGTTTATTGATGATGGAAAAAGGCCCATTGGATGGCCCGAGTACATGTGCAAAGTTTGATCATCAGACATTGTTGCCAAATACTGCATAGTGAGTAAATATTGAGCCCAATTTTGAAAAACTGATCCATTTCCGCCATATGTAATCAACTCTTCGGGGTGTTGTGCAACTTTAGGATCGAGATTGTTTTGAATCATCAACATAATACTTGCCGCCTGATTTGACTTGGCCGGATAATCCTTTATTGGCCTTGCATGCATATTATAATCTGGCTTAAAACGATGCATATAAATACGCCCAAACTTGTTTAATTCGTTTGCAAATTCAAGTGCCAATGTTTGATGCCATTCGGAAGGGAAATACCGCAAGGCATTTCTAATGGCCAATTGCTTCTCCTCTTTGGATAAAATATTTTTTCTAATTGGTGCAGAATTAACACCAACAGGATAAGGTTTTTTAATAGGTAATGTTTTAGGAATTCCTTGTAAAATTAAATTCTTAAAACTGCTATTTTCTTCTTGTATTTTCATTATAAAACCTTAATTTTTTTGATAAATCATATTTCTTTCTTGTTTCTCTTTTATTTATGAGGTCGGTTTGGTACCGACCTCTGCGGCGAAATTAAAGCTGTTTAATAAATTATTTTATTGAATTTATATCTTTTAAATTGCACAGTATTGTTCATAGTTTTGATTTGCTTTTGTTTTGGCAGAAATAATGTTTGTCAAAGTCGTACTTTTTATAAGTTGATGAAGTGTATTAATATCATATGAAAAACTTCGATCTTTTGTAGCGAATTCCACATGTTTTCTGACCTCAGTAAATATTTCCTCAAGGGCTTTGGAAGACTTCAATGGTCTTCTAAATTCAAGAGCTTGAGCTGCATAGAGCAATTCAATAGCTAAAATATATTCCAAATTGTCTAATACACTATGGAATTTTCGGCCGCTTATAGAGCCCATCGATACGTGGTCTTCTTGGCCCAGCGAAGTTGGAATAGAATCAGCAGAAGCTGGAAAACAGAGCGATTTGTTTTCTGAAACCAAGGCTGCAGTGGTGTATTGTGGGATCATAAAACCAGAATTGAGGCCCGTGTCTTCGAGCAATAATCTCGGCAAACCGTACCTGCCTTCAAGCATTAAATAACAACGTCGATCGGCAATGTTTCCAAGTTCTGCAGCTGCCAGTGTGCAATAATCTAAAGGCAAAGCCAGCGGCTGACCATGAAAATTGCCCCCACTTATGCTATCATGAGAACCTAATATAATTGGATTGTCAGTAACCGAATTGAGCTCAATTTCTGTCAATTGTTTTAAATGTATATAAGCATTTCTAGAAGCACCATGCACTTGTGGCATACATCGTAATGAATAGGGATCTTGAACTCTGTCACAATCGTGGTGTGCCACCAATATTTCAGAACCTTCTAAAAGGCATCTTAGTCTTTGGGCTACCCATTGGCTTCCTTCAAAGTTGCGGATATCATGGAGCCTTTTGTCGAAAGGTTTTGCCGACCCCATAAGACCTTCTAGCGAAAGAGCCCCTACGATGTCAGCGATTTCTAAGCAGTGGAAAAGCCTAGAAACCCCGTAAACCGAATGTGCCAAAATAAATTGTGTGCCGTTTATTAAAGCCAAACCTTCTTTGGGGCCTAATGTCAATGGCTCTTTATTTAATTTTTTAAGTATTTCAGCAGTTTTAAATTTTTTATTTCCATAAAAAACCTCACCTAAACCAATAAGTGGCAAAAATAAATGTGATAAAGGAGCCAAATCGCCTGAAGCACCTACCGACCCTTTGCATGGCACAAATGGAATAATCTCGTTATGGATCATCCAAAGGATACGTTGAATTGTTTCCAATCGAATACCTGAAAAAGACTGACAAAGTGAATGAACTTTACAAATCATCATGGCCTTAGCCAAATGTAAGGCGATAGGTTCGCCTACCCCAACACTGTGACTTATGAGTAAATTGTGTTGCAATTCGGAAGTTTGAGATGCTGAAATCTTAGTATCACATAAAGGACCAAAACCAGTATTTATGCCATAAACTGTTTCAGATGAAGCAACTATTTCAGCTACCCAGTCACAACTTTGTTTTATTTTTACCAGTGCTTTCTCAGAAATTTCACCTTTCAGCTCATTGCTTACCAAAGCCAAAACTTCTTTTACACCTAGGAAATCTTCTCCGTATTTAAACATTTAATTTAGATTTTATTCGTTCGTTTAAGGCTAATTCACTAAATCCATTTTCAATTTTTATAAGATTTTTCAAAACATTATTTTCCTGCAAAAGGGTGACCATGGTTTTATCTAAAGCTTGCCAAACAGGCTTAATTTTTTCTAATAAAATTTTGCCTTCATTACCTAATGCAATATCTTTTTTACGTCCGTCATCTACAGAAGGTGTTAGAATTATTAAATTTTTATCTTCCAAGCTTTTTACCAACTGACTAATGGCCGAATGTGAAACCTCAAGTGTTACTGCTATCTCATAAATTGACAAGCGTTGATATTTGTCTAAAAGAAAGAAAACGCCAAACCATGAAGCCTCAAATGGGATATTTTGGTCTGAATACACTTTGTTTATTTCGCTCAAAAAATAATCACTTAATTTTTTAAGTCGAGTGCCAAATACTAAAGGGCCGAGTTCTTGATAAAAATTCATTTGCAAATATATATAAGTGCTTATATATATTTATATAATTTGAATAATTTATTTTG
>JANMZR010000202.1:0-6763 GCA_031383555.1 Cytophagaceae bacterium
GAAAAAATAAAATAATAAAACTGTATAATTATTTATAAAAATTATCTAAATTAATAACTGCTATTTATACATGATTTATTCTTTGATATTGTGATTCATATTTTTAAACTCACAGTTTATTTTGGAACAATTCCCATAAAAAATAAGAGAATGATGCAGAACTTTAAACTGTAAAGTATCACCAACCATATCTTGTATTCCTTGTATACGTGGGTCACAAAACTCAGTAACATGGTGGCAGTCAGTACAAATTAGGTGATCATGTTGCCTACGCCCATAACTCTTTTCGTATTGCGCCATGTTTCGGCCAAACTGATGTTTTGTCACCAAATCGCAGTCAACCAGTACATCAAGGGTATTATAAACCGTAGCTCTAGATATCTGAAAACGTTTATTTTTCATTGAAATGTACAATTCTTCAACATCGAAATGGTCGTCTCTAAGGTAAATTTCCTCAAGAATTGTAAAGCGTTCAGGTGTTTTGCGCAAGCCTTTATTTTCGAGGTAGGCGGTAAATATTTTTATAACTGAACTTATTGTAGAGTTTGTCTCCACCATGGCTTATTTAGACTTAGTATAATTACAAATATACGATAAAATAATGATTAGGTGAATTCTGAAATGCGATTCACAACAATTGACAACCAATATATGTTACTATTATTTACACCCTAATTACTATTTTATTAACTTTGCAAAATATTATTAAAAATAACCATATATGGAAACATACGCTAAAATATTAATGATTGCCTCTCCTATTTTTTTTCTATTTGTAATGGCCGAAAAACTATATGGGTGGTACTTTAAAAAGCATGAATTTAAGCAAATGGATATGATTTCAAGCTTAAGTTCGGGTTTTACGAATGCCCTAAAAGATAGTTTAGGTTTGGGTATTTCGTTAATAACTTATATGTGGCTAGAGCAAAAAGTAGCATTAGTAAATATTCCTTTCACTTGGTTAAATGTTGTTATTGCTTTTATTGCATTAGATTTTGCTGGTTATTGGGGTCATAGATTAAACCATTACAACAACTTTTTTTGGAACCAGCATATCATCCATCATAGCTCTGAAGAGTTTAATTTGGCCTGTGCCTTACGCCAGAGTATCTCAAATTTCGTCAATTTTTTTACCATATTTTTATTGCCAGCAGCTTTATTGGGTGTCGACTTCAAAATAATAGCCATTATTGCTCCAATCCATTTATTTGCACAATTTTGGTACCACACCATATATATTGGGAAAATGGGTTTTCTTGAAAAAATCATAGTTACTCCCTCACATCATCGGGTGCATCATGCCATTAATCCGATTTATATCGACAAAAACCATGGTCAAATATTTATAATTTGGGATAAACTTTTTGGTTCTTTTCAAGAAGAGTTAGATGAAGAACCGCCAATATTTGGCATTACTGTACCAGTGAGAACTTGGAATCCAATTAAAATAAATTTTCAGCATATTTGGCTGTTAATTAAAGATAGTTTTAGAACAAAAAACTGGTCTGATAAATTGAAAGTTTGGTATGGGAAAACAGGCTGGCGACCTGATGATATGAATAATAGTCACCCAATTGTGAAAATAAATAATCCATTCAAATATGAAAAATATGCGCCAAAAGCTTCAAGTCGATTGATTACATGGTCTTGGATTCAGTTTTTTATAACTTTTTCGTTCTTGATGCATTTATATTCAAGAATAGGCCATAGTCCAAATGGATCATTAATCATTTATGGTATTTTCATTGTGTTGAGTATTTATAGCTTTACTGAATTAATGGACAAAAACAAAAATGCAATCTGGATGGAAGTTTTTAAAAATGGATTTGGAGTATTTGTCTATTTTAAACTCGGAAATTGGTTCAATTTATCAAGTAGCTATACCAGTTTAATCTTTATTTATTTTGCAGGTTCAATAATAGTGGTTAGTTACTTTTGTTTCAAAGAATTCAAGAATGAATTATCCATTTCGGATTCTCTTATTGGCACATCATAAAAAATGTAAGCTATAATTTAAAACCCTATTTGGATCTTTCAAAAGAATTTACTGAACTCTTCGCCATAGAAGGTCTATTTTTTACTTTTGAAGTTATATAAGTCGTTTTACAATCTACACTCAACTTTTGGGCTAATTGGGTAGATCCTCTCAAATTGAAAGCCTGTTTTGAGAGCGTATAATTCTTTACTATTCCTTTTGTATTTTCATCTATAATCGACAATCGGAATGAGTTCAGGTCTGATTTACCATCAAAAGTAATTGTATTAACAAAAGTCGATCCTGTTTCATAAAATGCTTTATATGCATTGCCCTGAGGAGAATAAGTGTCTTTTTTGCCTAACCTATTAGTATGTATTGATCTCCACCCAATTTAGGGCCCTAGCTCGACGAAAAATGATAGTTCCAAAAAGGCCTTCCTGTTGCCTCAACCGGAGAAAATTCTTCAAAAGCACCCATACCATATTCGTTTTGCAAATTTGGTGTTAGAAATTTTTGTGATATTCCGTAATTGGAATTTAATGAAATACCATGACATATTTTTGGGGAGCCTGACTATGTAGTTATTAATATGACCTCATGTGTTCCTAGAGAACCATGTGCAGCGGCAGCACCCGCACCTTTTAATACGCTTATTGAGTCTATATCATTTGGGTTAATATCAGAAAGTGCATCGCCACGATCTACTCCATCTACCTGACCAGTTTCTCCTCCATTACCTGTTATCGGTATGCCGTCAACCACAACCAAAGGCCTATTTGGGCCTGTGATAGTAGTAACACCTCGTAATAATATTTTACTAGAGGTATCAACACCTGTATTTCCTTGGCTTATTTGTAAGCCTGTAACTTTGCCAACAAGGGAGTTCATTACATTACTTTGGCGGGCTACATTTACCTCATCTGAATGCACCTGAGTTATTGAATACCCCAATGAACCTTTATCTCTTATTATATTGAGTGCAATAACCACTACTTCATTCATTTGAAAAGCGTCAGTTTCTAATGAAACCGTAAAGCTAGTTTAGTTGCCTACAACTAATTCACGTCTTTTTACCCAATTGACAAAAACACCAAAACAGCTTCATCCTTAAGTACTTGGAGTTTAAATTCTCCATTGCAATTTGAAATTGTTCCAATGGTTGTTCCTTTTATTTGAACCGTGGTACCTGGAATTGGCACATATGTGTCTTTTTCTAGTATCTGACCAGATATTGACTTTTGTGAATAGGTTGCTATTGAAATACTTATCGCAACCAATAGTAAAAATAGTTTTTTCATATATGTTGATTTAGGGTAAAAAATTAATTATTGTTTTAATGTTAAAATATATTCTGCTACTGCTAATTTGGCTTCTTCTGATAAATAATTTTGAGGAGGCATTTCGGGGTAATCATCCCTTAGGTTTAATGGTTTGTTCATATATTTCACCATATCCTTTGGCCTTCCCTTATAAATCATTTGAATTATTTCAGTAGGTACACCAATTAATCGAGTACCATAAGCATGGCATCCGCTGCAAACTCCATAATACGTCATTGAGCCAAGTTCCTCTTTTGATACTGATTTTGATTCAACTGGCTTATCTAGCGTATAAGTTTTGGTGCTTTTGGTATCGAGAATTATCGCTTTTCCAAACTTTTCCAATCCTATCGTTTTATATTTATTTTTATCTTTTATGGTACTTCCTTTGCCCCCACCTACCGAAACAATATCTATTCCTTTTGTCATTTTTGCAAAAGCAGCAAGCATTTTAAGTTCGCCAGAAGGCGCAGCACCATTGTCAAACATTGTATTGTCAAGTATCACAACTCTATCAGGATTTGGCTCAGAATTCGGGTCAGTTGAGGTACTAGCCCCAGTTGCCAAATCAACTATTGTAATGCCAGCACTATTATTTCTAGTAATAATATTATTTTCTAAAATCACATCATCTGCAGCCATTATCAATACTCCTGTTCCAGCGGGAATTCCTGAAACGATTGAACCAGGGGCACCAAAATTTACATGGTTGTTGTTCACAACAAAATTGTTTCTGATAATCACATCAAAAGTTGTTTTTATTGGCAAGCCAGGTGTTACAAATGTCAATATACCCCCAGTATTGTCATGGCAATAGTTATTTTCAACAATACAATGTCTTGAATTTTCTATTTCAATGCCTGCCACATTATCAAATACTTGGTTGTGACGCACATCCACATTGTCGCACATACCTACATAAATGGCTGCATCTTTAATACCAGATAATATATTGTGTTCTATTAATCCATTTTTTCCAAATTGGGGAAAAATTCCATAAACACCTGCATCAATAATCCAATTGTTACTCAATTTGAAATTGTTACCAGCCTGGCCCATAATACCATTTCCTTTATAAGCTATTATTTTAAAGTTTTCGATTGTAATACCATTTCCAGAATATAAAAATGCGTCGTTTAACTTTTTATTGCCATTTAATATTGGCCATTCTCCTTTTTCAATTACTCCAATTAAAGTAATATTATCTTTATCAATATACACGGTTTCGGAATATTGGCCTGGGTATACTATTATCAAGTCTCCAGATTTGGCTTTTTTTACTGCATTTTGAATACTGCCGCCATTTTTAACTATTATTGTATCACTTTTCAAAAAGGTAATATGATTTATTGAAATAAGTTTCTCAGCAACCTTTAATACTTTTTCTTTATGAGTATTATTAGTTTCAATATCTGCTTTTACAAAAAATGACTTGCTTGCAAATGAAACTATTGCAAACAATGCCATAATTCCCGTGAGCTTTAAAATTTTTATTCCTTTTTCCATTGTAGTTTTTTTTTAAAATTAAGAGTTAAATTTTTGAATTTTTTATGAGTTAGTAATCTTTTTTAGGCCTGAGGGCAGTTCAATAGGTTCTTTTGGTATAAAACTTTCATCTGTTAAGGTTTTCAAGAAATCTACTAATCGATCTAGTTCTGTACTTGATAACTTAGGCTCCCAAATATGCCAATGTAAAATTAAATTTTCATTCTTAGGAACTGCATGGCCACGCCCATCGGTATAGAATTGCACAGTTTCTCTTAAGGTTCCAAATTTACCCGAATGCATATAGGGTGCGGTTTTTTCAATATTCCTTAAACTTGGCACCTTAAAACCACCCCTTAATGTTTTGTCCTTAAATGTAGTTTCGGCGCCTGGGTCAAGTGAAGCATTATTTGGTTCAGGCGTTCCAATTATAGCTATTTGTTGATTAGTAAATAATGGTGGCGTATGACATTCGGCACAACGTGCTACAAACGAACGAAATACATTTAAACCTTCTATTTCTTTTTCGTTTAATGCTTCAGAATAACCGTGAGCATATTGGTCGTATCTGCTATTGAATGAAACCAATGAAGCTTCAAAAGCTGCTATTGATTTATAAACTTCAGTTAATTTTATGTTATCATTTTTTTCCCTATTTGGAAAAGCCTGTGAGAATAGAACCTGATAATTTTTAATTGAATTTAAACTTATAATCAAATTTTCTGGCGTATTATTCATTTCTTCCTTAGCGAACAAAGGCCCCTGCATTTGATCTTCCAATGATTTTGCACGAGCATCCCAATACAAACGCTTCAAATAAGCTACATTCCAAAGGGAAGGTGCTGATCGTTTTAAATTTGCATTATCTTGACCAATGCTTGTAGCAAGGCCGTCAGAAAAACCTTTTTGTGGATTATGACAACTAACGCAGGCCATTTTACCATTTCCTGATAAAATAGGGTCAAAAAATAAATACTTTCCAAGGTCTATTTCTTGGGGAGAAAATCCATCCCGGGCCTCAGGCAAAGCAGTTTTTAATCCACCAACTCCTTTATTATTAGGTGAATTATACTGCCCATATAAGTTTTGGGCAATACATTCATTTTTTTCATTTAATCGAAAACCTGGAGGGCAATTGCTATTTAAAGTAGGAATATTTACAATAGAATCTCTCGTTTTTAATGAAAAAAACGAAATGCCAGCTATAGTCAGTAGCAGACAGGTAAATCCATAATTAAATATTTGCGTTCTTTTCAATTCGATAATAATAAAATGATTTTTTTTAAATGCATATTAATTCTAAAAAGGCCTTAAACACTTTTTGATATTTTCCGGCCAATATACTCTTTACATTATTTTTTAATGTAGAATGGTGAATAGCAATGCCTTCAATCATCCCAACTATTTGATAACTAATGGTATCTACATCTAAATCTGGCTTTACTACCTTTTTAGTAATGGCTTCACTCAATAAATCTTTTGTAAAAATTCTATAAGAATCAGCTACAACTTTAAATTTTTCTCTAATACTTTCAAAATTTTCGCATTCTAACTGAAACTGATAAAAACATCTAATTGGATAATCAATTCCTTCCTCTAGATTCTCAATCATTGTATATAAATCAATTGCAAAAAAATATAACTTTTCAATCTGTTTATCAAATGTTATTCCGTCGAAATTATTTTTTTCCAATGTCAAATTCTGAAAGTAGAATTTTTCTAAAGCTTCAAAAAATATTACTTCTTTACTTTCATAATGATGATAAATAGCTCCTTTCGATAATTGGCTACTATCCATAATATCTTTTATAGATACCGATTTATAGCCTTTTTGAAGAAAAAGGATGAAGGCATGCTTTAAAATTAGCTCTTTATTGTTATTTGCTTTTTCCACTTTTTATGCTAACTTTTAAAATGAATTATTTTAAACCGACTGGTCGGTTTGTAATAATATTCAAAATTAATTAAATTTTTAAAAATT
>JANMZR010000246.1:0-20348 GCA_031383555.1 Cytophagaceae bacterium
ATTGACGTTCCTGCATCAGGTACTCGCCGTGAAGATTTATTGTTGGATAAGGATACTTTATCGAAAATTTGGATTCTGCGCAAATATATGTCGGATATGAATTCTGTTGAAGCAATGGAGTTTTTACTAGAAAAAATGAAGGGAACTCGAAATAATGAGGAGTTTTTAGTTTCAATGAATCGATAATATTAATTTCTCGTTGCTTTAAAAAAAAACAATCAATAAACATTTTTAAATATATTAATTCTTATTTTTGGGTGGAATTACAAAACCAAATTTTGTGATTTCGCCCATTTTTATTTAATCCTATAACCCCCACAATCCTTATGTCTAACAAAAATCTATTATTAGGCCTGCTCGTAGTATGGTTGGCAGGCTCAGCTTGGTGGCAAAAAAACAAAATTGAAAATTGTAGTACTACTCAAAACACTGCAGTTTCAGATAGTTTGGTCATTGTTGATTCACTTGCTTTATTAAGTTCGGCTATTTCCGATACCGTTGCAACTGACACTGTTACATTAGCAACACCTGCCGCAGGAACTACGGAAGACGATCTTGCGCAAAATGAAAAGTATTCTTCGGTATTTAAGCCCATGAATTTATACTTTCGTACCAATGAAGCCAATTACATAATGACCAAAGAAAATCAGAAATTTTTGGATGAAGCCAAAGCTTATCTTTCAGAAAATAAGGATAAATCAATGAGCCTCACTGGCCATACAGATAGTGATGGCGCTGAAGATGCCAATTTGAAATTATCAACAAAAAGGGCATCTGATGTGAAAAAACAACTTGAAGGTAAAGGTTTTGGTGCATCACAGCTTGCAACTGATGCTAAAGGAGAGCTTGAGCCTATTGCTTCAAATGATACTCCTGAGGGTAAAAAAGCCAACAGAAGAATTACAATAGTTGTTAATCAATAATTTTAATCCAAAAATTTTAAAATAAAATAAAGATATGTTAGATATACTAAATCCATGTAACGACCCAAACGCTTGGTGGCAACAATTATTAATATTGGGCGTACCATTTTTATTAGGCTTCCTTTGGGCAAAAGGTGCTCCCGCAGTTGATGATAGCAGAAATAGCGATCGGTTAGCCGCAATTGATGCTGATTTGGCATACTGCAAAAGGTTAACTTTAAGTGCAGAAGCCTCATTTAAGGCAAATACAAATATTTATGGGGGTGCGACTGAGGCACACTCAATTGTAGCCAGTGCTGGAGCCGCAAGTGCAAAATCGAAAAAAGATGACCTAAAGGTTGTAGAAGGTATCGGCCCAAAAATTGAAACCCTATTTAACGATGCTGGAATTCATTCATTTGAGCAATTGGCAAATACACCAGCCGAAAGGTTAAAGGAAATTTTGGTAGCAGCAGGTTCAAGATATCAAATGCATGACCCAACCACTTGGCCAGCGCAAAGCAAATTAGCTGGAGATGGAAAATGGGAGGAGCTAAAAAAATGGCAAGACGAATTAAATAAAGGTAATGCTTAATAGCCATTTGGTAATTTTAAATAAAAATTTTAATCAATATAAATATTGAAATATGACAACATTAATAATTCTTGTTTTACTAATATTAGCAGCATTCATTTTAGGCTGGCTAATTTCACGCCTTTTATTTAAGGGAGGCTCCTCCGTAGACGATGCTAATATTTTGGCTCTAATTTCTGAAAGAGAAGGAGAGTTGGCTGCCTGCAGAAACCTTAATTCAACTTTAAATACTAAAAATATTGCGGCAAACAGCTTTGTTGCTGACACTCCAAGTTTAAGTAGTACTCCTGAAATAACTGTTGCTTCAGCACCAATTGTAAACACGATTGTTGAGGCTACCAGAGTTGATGACTTGAAAATTGTTGAAGGAATTGGGCCTAAAATAGAGGAATTGCTCAACAAAGCAGGAATTAAAACATTTGCCCAATTAGAGAGTACTTCAGTAGCTAGACTAAATGAAATATTAGAAGAAGCTGGTCCCCGATACCAAATGCATGATCCTACCACCTGGCCTCGGCAGTCTGGTTTGGCTAATAATGGAAAATGGAATGAACTGAAAATACTTCAAGATGCATTGAATAAAGGAAAAGTATAATAGGCTAACTCTTAATTGACATTATTTCAAAGAAAAAGGGCTTATTAATCATTGATAAGCTCTTTTTCTATGACTTTTTTAAAAAATTATTCTGGACTTAGGAAAATGAAAATATCAGTTCACCAAACTTCAATAAATTTAGGAATATCTTAAGCTAACACTGCTTTCACTACTTTTCCACTAACATCTGTCAACCGATAATACCTGCCTTGGTGCTTGAATGTGAATTTTTCGTGATCGATACCCAACAAATGCATAATAGTAGCTTGAAAGTCGTGAACGTGCACAGGATCTTTGGCAATATTATAGCCAAATTCATCAGTCTGTCCAAAGGTGAAGCCCTTCTTTACTCCAGCACCTGCCATCCAAACTGTAAAACAGCGTGGGTGGTGATCTCGTCCGAAATTATCAATAGTCAATTTACCTTGAGAATAGGTCGTTCTACCGAATTCTCCACCCCAAATCACTAAAGTTTCATCCAACATTCCTCTTTGTTTCAAGTCTTTTATTAGGGCAGCCGAAGATTGATCAACCGATTTTGCAAGAATTTTTATATCATTTGGCAAGTTACCATGATGGTCCCAACCTTGGTGATAAAGCTGTATAAACTTCACATCCTTTTCAGCTAATTTTCTAGCTAATAAGCAGTTAGCTGCAAAAGTACCAGGTATTTTTGACTCAGGGCCATACATATCAGTGATGTATTTTGGTTCTTTGGAGATATCCAAAGTTTCTGGAACCGAAGTTTGCATTCGGTAAGCCATTTCATATTGATTTATTCGAGAATTAACTTCTGGGTCGTTTGTGGATTTAAATTGCTCGTGATGCAATTGTGCCAAGTAGTCTAACATTTTTCGACGTTGCATCCTGTCCATGCCATCAGGGTCGTTCAAATATAGCACAGGGTCTTTGCCAGACCGGAACATAACTCCTTGATAATCAGATGGCAAAAAACCATTTCCCCACAGTTTGGCATATAAGGGCTGGTCACCCTGCTTACCTTTTGAAAGTAAAACCACAAAGGTCGGCAGATTTTTATTATCAGAGCCTAAGCCATAGCTCACCCATGAGCCGATACTTGGCCGGCCAGAGTTCTGATTTCCTGTTTGAAAAAAAGTAACCGCTGGGTCATGATTAATAGCCTCAGTATGAAGGGTTTTTATAAAACAAAGCTCATCGGCTATGGTTTGATGGTAGGGTAATAAATCAGAAATTGTTGCTTGAGATTGGCCATATTTTCCAAATTGAAACCTTCCAAAAGCCAAAGGAAAGCTACGCTGACCACTGCTCATACCCGTAAGGCGCTGATTACCACGGATAGAGGCAGGTAACTCTTGCCCAAACATTTCACGAAGCTTGGGTTTATAGTCAAAAAGCTCAAGCTGCGAAGGTGCTCCCGATTGAAAAAGGTAAATAACCCTTTTTGCTTTAGGGGCAAAATGAGGCAGAACTTGTTGTAAGTCGGCAGCTTGCGACCCAAAAGGATTCAATAAGCAACCCAAGGCTGCTGCACCTAAGCCTACACCAGATTTAAATAGGAATTCCTTTCTACTTAATTGATGTTCAACAGCTTGAATATGTTTCTTGTCAGACATATTTTTAGTAATTAAGTAAATTCTATCGTTTCATTACTGTTTCATCAAAATTCATTATTGTAGAGGCTACCATAGTACAGGCCGCTAATTCAAACTTATTTAGGTGATTATCAACTTTATATTCGCCAACTTGCAAAAGCTTGTCTACTGATTCTTTACTTTTATTAAACGTAGCCAACTCTTCTTTATACATATTTTTCAAAATATTAAGCTCTGTAGTTTTTGGTGCTCTGCTTGTTAAAGCCCTGAAAGCTAGTATAATCCGTTTATCAATATCTTCGCCAGCCTCTAGTATCATTCTTTGCCCCAAAACCCTAGCTGCCTCGATATATTGTGGATCATTCATCATTACCAACGATTGTAAGGGTGTAGAAGTTTTTTGCCTTTTAGTAATACAAATGTATCTTTCTGTAGCATCAAATGAAATTGCATTTGGAGGTGGTGCACTTCTTTTCCAAAAAGTATAAAGTCCTCTACGATAAAGTGAGTCGCCGTGCGATTGTTTATAATTGACTAAGTTTCTTGTGGTAAGTTGCTCCCAAATACCCGCTGGTTGATATGGATAAACCGATTTACCACCTACTTTACCATTAATCAATCCACTGGCGGTGAGCACTTTATCTCTAATTTGCTCGTGACTAAGCCTATAGCTCTGTCCACGAGTATAAAATTCATTTCCCGGATCTTGTTCTTTTAATTTTGAATCAATGGTAGAGGCTTGTTTGTAGGTATTTGACATCACAATCATTTTGATCATTCGCTTGACGTCCCAATTGTTTTCCACAAAATTGATGGCAAGCCAATCTAATAATTCGGGGTGAGTAGGCATGGCACCTTGGTTACCAAAGTCATCGATATTGATAGCGATGCCTTTACCAAAAAACTGGTACCAAAGCCTATTTACAAAGACTCGACTCGTCAATGGGTTATTTTTATGGGTAAGCCAATTGGCCAAACCAAGCCGATTTTTTTCAAAATTATTGGTACCAATATCAAATAATGTGGGAATATTGGGCTGAACTTCAACTTTTGTAGGTGCATCATACTGGCCACGAGCTAGAATAAATGTTTTTCGTTTTTCTTTCAATTCGCTCATTACCATTACCTCTTCTTGGTCAGTCAATAGCTGGTTTTCTTCATCTCTAAACTGCTCAATTACGGTGCGATTCACATAATGTTGCCGATTGAAATTCAAACAATAATATTCAAAAAGTTGCTTTTTGTCTAAATCAGTCAACTCCTTTTTATTTAAAATATCTTTAATTTGAGGCTTCATTTTATACAATTCAACTACCTCAAGTTCTGACAATTGTCTGTTATAAGCTCGCATTTCGTCATAGGCAATATTGCTCAGGGTCGAGGTCATTTCTCTGCCCAAATTAAATGCCCAATCGTACCAATGGCTTTTCTTTTCGCCATACAATATGCTTTTATTTAGGTTATCGGTGCGGATTTTTCGATTTGCCTCTTTTCCATCAACAAAAAGTTTCAAGCCAGCCACTTTGCTTGAGCCATCATAAGTGAGGGTTAAATGTTGCCATGTATTTACTTTTAGCTTCTCAATTGTCTGAAAATCAATAGCATTAGATGGCCAAACGTAACTCATATTTACCATCAATGTACCATCGGGATTGAGCATTACCCTGTAGCCTCTATAGCCTTCAAACTCACCATTAGACTTTTGGAAAATTGGACCTGCCTCTTTGTTAGATGTTCTGTTCACCCAAATACTAATGCTAAAAGGTTGCTGACGGTCAAAGTCTAGTTCACGGCCAAATTCAAAACCATTGTCACCGATAAGCTTCATTGCATTACCTTTTACACCTTTTATAGTTTGTGGCATTCGGTCTAAATCACCTTCCAATTTCCCTTTCAGTTCGGTGCTGTCTGAATTCAATAATTTTTGAGGCTTTCCTTTGTCATTTACCACTAAAGTTTCAAACTGAAAATGACCAATTAAACCAGCTTCGGTTTTTGAGACAAATTTCTTTGATGGTTGTGGTGCTTGCATTACCTTGCCCTCTTTTTTGTTCTTGTTAAGGGTTTCAACTTTTAACGATGGATTTACTTTATTTTCAGCATAATAGGGCCTAGCTTTGGCATATTTTTCTGGTGATTTTTGTGCTTCAACTAGCCATTTCTCAAAATCTTTCGAATAATTAGAAGGCCCTAGACGTTCTTTCACAATATCAATTTTTCTTCGAATAAAGGCCAATTTTTTATCAACCTCTTTTGTTGTTAAAGTAATAGTTGGCGAAGCCTCCCCATTATAAGGAATTATACCTGATTCGTTATTTGAGTTGAAATAGGCATACATTTGATAAAAATCTTTGTGGGAAACGGGGTCATATTTATGATCGTGACATCGAGCACATTCATAGGAAATACTTAAAAAAGCCTTACCGAAAGTATTCACCCGATCTACCACATATTCATTACGATATTCCTCATCAACAACACCCCCCTCCTGAGTTTGAGGGTGGTTTCGGTTAAAACAGGTAGCAATTAGTTGTTCTTCTGTTGGATTTTTCAATAAATCGCCGGCCAATTGGTAGGTAATAAATTTATCGTAACCTAAGTTTTTGTTAAATGAATTAATTACCCAATCACGATAGGGATATACGTTTCGGTACCCATCGTCCTGATAACCATGTGTATCAGCATATCGAGCAATATCAAGCCAGTCAACCGCCATTTTTTCACCGTAATGGGGCGAGGCTAGTAATTTATCAACTAATTTTTCATAAGCATTGGCCGATTTATCATTTAAAAAAACATCCATTTCAGCAATAGTTGGTGGCAATCCAGTAATATCGATATAAATCCGTTTCATTAAGGAGCTTTTGTCGGCTATGGGCGAAACAGTCAGCTTTTTATCCTCAATTTTTTTCAAAATAAAATGGTCGATTTCATTTACTGGCCAATTGGTATTTTTCACTTTGGCAATTTCAGCCAATTCGGGCTTTACAAATGACCAATGTGGTTTATACATTGCTCCTTGGTCAATCCATTTAATCAAAGTGGCTCGTTCTTCATTGTTCAAAACAAGGTTTGACTCAGGAGTCGGCATCTGATATTTATGTTCTTTACTCAAAATGCGACTAACAAGTTCGCTTTCCCCCATTTTACCAGGTACTATAGCAATTTTGCCTGATTCCAATTTTTTTGTTGATACTTCCTCCAAATCTAGCCTCAAGCCTGCTTCTCGCTTATTAGCATCTGGCCCATGACATTTGAAGCATCGGTCGGAAAGAATGGGTTTAATATGGAGGTTATAGTCAATTGTGGCAGGGAGTTTATCATTAAACGCAAGAATTTCTGGAGGGAGCTTTGTGCCACAGGAGGCCAAAAATAGCATAATTATTATGCTGTTTGTAAATAATAAAAAATTGTTTTTTTTCATTTTTTTATCTTTTATTCTTTCGAAATTTATTTATTCCTTCGAATTGCATTCAATTCCCACGAATTGAATTCGGGGCTACTGAAAAGTTTAACCCCTTTGCGGTTTTAAAAAGCCTGAAAGGCTTGAACTTTTCAGTAACCCGAGGTGTAACCTCTGGGATTTACAAAAATTGCGAGGTGTAACCTCTGGCTACTAATCTAAATATTTCTCATCAAATTCTATACCATGCAATTCTAACAAATATTTTAATTCGTAACGAAAGCCTATATTTTTATGATGTTTTTCTTGATTTTTCACATAATTTATCAAATTAGTCTTAGCCTCTTGCGAATAAGTAAATGCTGCATATCCTCCTTGCCACCCTCGAAATTCAGGAAAAATTTGTTTTTCTTTTATAAAACTTGTGCTTCCTAATTTAATATCTTTAACCAAATCAGCAAGAGCAATTGATGGATGTAAGTCTGTAACAATATGGATATGATCTTCAATTCCTCCAATTCGATACATATGACAATTTTTCTTTTTAAGAATCCCCCAAATATCTTTATACAAAAGTTCTCTTTTTGATTTTAACAAAGTTGGTTCACGGAATTTTGTACTTTAAACAATTTGATAAAGAGATTGTGTAAAAGTACCCATGTTATTTAATTTTTTTATATTTTCCCCACGATCTAAATTCATTCCCTCTCATTGCATTCGGGGCTATTTAGAAGTTCAACACCTTTGGGGTTTTTGAAAGCCTGAAGGTCTTAAACTTTTTAGTAATCCGAGGTGGAATCTCTGGGAATTTAAACTTCTAGAATTTGAACCAATATTAAACTTCTTTTGGTGGCGCCTTAACTTTCATAGTGTCACTTATCAAAACAGGCGCTTCCCAACCCATATCCACTTCGATTTTAGGATTAGATTTCTTGAATGCTTCAACCCCCGGTTTAGTTACTTTCGTTTGCCATAAATAAAGTTTTTTTAATGACTTCAATTTTGCCAATTTCAATAAACTTGCATCAGTAACTTGAGTATCAAACAAATTCAAATATTCTAAATTATTCAAATTGACTAAATTATCAATTCCATTATCAGTAACTACTGTGTGATTCAAATGTAGCTTTACCAAACTTGCCAATTTACCAACAGACTGAAGCGATGCATCAGTAATTTTCGTATTGGAAAGCTTTAACCAAACCAATTGTTTTGATAAACTTTCCAATAATTTTGCATCAGCATCACCAAAATCTTTATTATTTATACAACTGGCCTCCAGTAGGTTAACCTCTTTTGACAAAGGTAAAATCAGTACATTTTTGTCAGTCAATTTTTTTACATCAGCCTCATTTGCTTTATCAACTTTTATTGAATATATTGGCGATTCTGGTGCAGATTTAGCTACCATTCCAGCCAAAGAAGCTCCTGCCATTAATGATGCCAAAACAGGTTTTACTTTATCATCTTGAGCTAAATCATTTACTTTTTTATCAAAGCTTGCCCCGTTTTGAATCCACCAATGCAGCAATGCAATTTCGTCTTCTGTCAACTGCTCTTTTCCTTTTGGAGGCATGTGATCGTCATCATTTTCGGGTAAAAGTGCTCTTTTTATCATTTCTGAGCTTGCTGCATTCCCTGCTAAAAAAATTGGCCCATCTTTGCCTCCTTTTATTAAATAATCTTTTGTGTCCATCCGAAGCTTACCTTTTTGCTTTTCGGATGAGTGACATTGATAGCATTTATTTTCCAAAAGTGGTTGAATGATGTCGGTATAGGCCACAGCTTTGGCAGGGTCAGTTATTTTATGTTCAACTTTGGTTTTTGAACGAGTTTCAAAACCTAACCAACCCCGAAATGGATGGGGAATATTTGCCGTTAAATAGTCGGAACCATGCGTCAAATTTCCACCTAAATGGCCGGCAATCAGAAGAATGGCTGATAAAGCAATTAAAATTGGACTAATTAATTTTTGTAAGAAAGAAAGCCAACTAAGGCTCCCCATTTTTTTAAATAAATAAATTACTGTTGATATTATTGCTACTGAAATACCTAAGGTTCTATGCCAATAGAGTGTATTTTCATCATATCCTCCGCTTTCTTGCAAATACCAACCAGCTATACATGATACAATAGCCGATACTGCACCCCAAAAAAACACTATATTCAATGCTTTTTCTAAACCTATTATTTTTCTTTTTCGGCTTAAATATTCAAGAAAAATACCGATTATAAGTATACCAATAGGTAAATGTACCAAAACTGGATGGAAGCGGCCTATAAAATTTTGCCATTCTCCGATGGTATCATTTTGTAAAAATAATAAATTATAAATCATTGAAAAATTTGCGAAAATATTAGATAAAAAACACTTTTAAAGATACTAAAAATAAAGAAGATTAAACTATTTCGTAAAACTATAAGCCCACCAAATTGCAATGATTTGTAAAGGAAACCTAGCATATAAGAACCATTTGGGTATTTTAGGAAATTTACCTGAACTTAGCATATAAACATTGGCTGGAAAAACAGCCACTAAAAGCATAATAATTCCCCATGCTGAAAATGACCTAGTTTGTTCAAAGAGTAAACCAATTCCCAAAATAATTTCTGCTATTCCACTCCAATCTACCAATTGTTTATGCATAGGCAAGTAATCTGGCATCATTTTTAGGTAGAATTTGGGCATTCTAAAATGATTTACGCCAGCCCAAACATAAAATGCTGATTGAAGATAAAGTGAAATTTTTTCCATAAATTGGTAAGAAAATTAGGTGTAAATAGCCAATTACCTATTATTTATATTCTTTGCAATTTCACAGGGTATGTTCTTTGTGAAGCCCATTGAGGTATATATATGTTTTCGTCGGAATCAACGTAAACATCATGTGGGTGCATAAATACGTTATTGGGGTCATCTTTATATTGATGTTGTAAAACACCATTTTTAAACATTGGTTCGGTACCTCCTGGTGTTGAAACAACTTTCATATTTTCATCCAAAATTTGAATATAACCTGAGTTAGACCAACTTTCATTACCACTTCGATAAACTGCTGCATAAATGTATTTTCCTCTTAAAACTGGCCTACAAACAAATGTACCGGGTAATTGGTAGGTTGATAAATACTTGCCATCCAAAGTAAATCTTTTTAGGCATTGGTGCGACCTATCTGTAATCAAAAGTGTGGGATTTTTAATATCACGGGTATCTACTATCACGCCATGGCAAGTTTTAAATGTTTCATTTGTTTCACCCTTCCCACCAAAGTGTCGGATATATTTGCCCTTCGCATCATACTGCATAACGTAGTTGGCACCATAGCCGTCAGCCACATAAATATCTCCGTTGGCGGGGTTAACTGCTGTTTCTGTTGGTACAAATTGATTGGGCGAATCATATACACCAGTTTCTTTTGGGTATTCAATTTTGAATATCTCTTTGCCATTCAGATCCGTTTTTATCACCTGATGACGAGCCGTATCTGTTATTAACAAATATTGTGAACCACCTTCATTCAATATTGTAAGGCCGTGGGCGCCAGGGAATTTAGTGCCCCAAGTTTCCAACAATTTACCCGATTTGTCGTAAATAATGATATTATTTTTGGTTTCGTTGGTGCACATTATCAACCTACCTTTGGCATCCTCAACCATTTCGTGGCAGTCGTTTACAGGGTTTTTACTTGCATCTAGTAAGCCCCAGCCAGGAACTACCTGATATTTATGGCTGTTATGGCCAATTATTATTTCGCCAGGTTTTGGCATAAATATTTTGGCAGAAGCCTGATTACCAATAGCTAATGCGCCTAAACCTAGAGCTGAATCTTTAATGAAATTTCGACGAGAGGTTGACATATGTGTTTTGAATTTAGGTATTTCTTTTATTTAACAAATTCCAAATATAGTTGAATAGCTTATTTGACTTTGTAGTTTTTTTTATTTGGGAATTATCAAAATATTCAAAAATAAAATCAATTACGCCCAAAACTAAAATTACATTAATTTATTGTAAAAAACATACTTGAATGGCTTGAATTTATTTTATTTGAGCAATATAAATAACTAATTATTGGTTGCAATTATTCAATAAAAACCCAATAAACGCAATTTCACGACTTATAGCACAACATAGTATTTTTAAAAACTTTTTCTTTCTAGTGGTATCAGACACAAAAACAAGCGTTTATTTAAAAATCTATTAACTTTAAGAATCATTTGAAAAAAAAGAAAAAATGTCTGTTTTACGATTAAAATTGCCCACGGACCCTCGCTGGGTAAATATAGTAGAAAAAAATATCGAAGAAATACTCTCCGACCATGCTTGGTGCGAACAAAAAGCGGCTACAAATGCGATTACGATAGTTACCAACAACCCTGAATTCCCAGATTTGGTTACCGAATTATTGGCATTGGCCAAAGAAGAATTGGAGCATTTTCAGATGGTGCATGCCATTATCAGAAAAAGAGGCCTCACTTTTAGGAGAGAACTAAAAGATAAATATGTGGTTGAATTGGCTGATTACATGAAAAAAAGTATTGCTGGCACTCGTATTTCGGCCTTAGTGGAGCGGCTACTTTTTTCGGCTATGATAGAGGCCCGTAGCTGTGAGCGGTTTAAAGTACTGTCAGAAAATATTAAAGACCCTGAACTCGCCTCATTTTACAGAGAACTTATGGAAAGTGAGGCGGGTCATTATACTACTTTTATAACATTTGCACGTAAATATGGTGTTGGAATAGACGTTGAAAAACGCTGGCGAGAGTGGATAGAATTTGAAGACGGAGTAATTGCTAGATATGGCACATCAGAAAGTATTCATGGGTGATGGCCAAGTAGAAGTCTCTCGATTTTTTAAATTTACCAAAATCAGTAGAAAATTTTATTTTTGAAAAGATGAAAATAGTCACTTGGAATTGGAATATGGCTTTTCGAAAAAAAGCAAACAATTAACTTAGGTTTCAAATAAGTTAAAAATCTGAGATAAATAATTTTGAAAAGATTATAAACTATTAAGTTCTGAATCAGCAAATTGCTTTATTTTACTTACCAAAACTTCATTAATTTTTATATAGCTTTCGTGGGTCCAACCTGCGATATGGGGCGTGAAAATAGTATTTGGAAGGGCTATTAATTGATTGAAAATAAGTTTTTCGTCGGCCGATAAATTTGCCAATTTTTCATTTTCAAGTACATCGAGGCAGGCTCCAGCCACTTTTCCAGACTTAAGTTCAGCCAGTAAATCTTTTAGTACCACAATTTCACCACGAGCAATATTTAATAGAAATATATTTTTCTTAAACTTTCCCAAGAAATCTTTATCAACCAATCTGTTTGTTTCAGATGTGAGGGGAATATGAAGGCTTACAATATCAGCATTTTCAAAAATATATTTCATAGAAGCTGGGATGGCAAACTGATCAGTAAAATTAGATTTGAACTTATCATAGGAAATAACCTTCACCCCAAAACCCGAAAGCCTTTGCGCTGTAGCCTGTCCATTGTTACCATAACCAATAATTGCCCAAGTTTTGCCCATTAACTCAATGCCTCGATTGGGTTCACGTTGCCAAATATTATTTTTTACTTCAAAATTTGCCGTCGCCAATTTATTAAATAGCATTAGAATCATACCAATAGTGTGCTCAGCTACAGCGTCTTTATTACCTTCATTAGCTGAAAAAAGTTGTATATTTTTACTTTCGGCCTCCTTTAAATCTATTAAATCAAGCCCTGCCCCAGCTCTAGCAATAAATTTCAGATTGATGGCTTTAATTAAAAATTCTTTATCAATTTTTGTTTTACTTCTAATAATCAAGCCGTCATATTTAGGTATAATTTCCAAAATTTGCTCTCTATTTATTTCAGGCAAATATTCATATGCAAACCCAATATTTTCCAAGAATTGAAATATTGAAGTGTGCAATTTATCGACAATAAGAATATTGTTTTTCGGCAACATATTTTTAATAACTTGAATCCTTTGTGAATAAGTTACTTATTGAATATCGATCTGTAAAAGCCTCTAAAGTGCTAAAGAAAAAGAAATTCTTTTTGTTGGTAGCGTGCCTTCTGAATATTTTTATTATTGGCTGATTTAATGATATTGATAAATTTTGTGCTGCAATTTCGCTTGCAGGAATACCTTTCATAAATTGTTCAACATTAGTAATTTCAATTAAGTGTTTGATTCTCAAGGTTTTCAATAATGAGCCGTCGATAAATTCATCAACACAAAGGCGGTCGAGCTTTAAATTTGGAATAAAGAAATGCTCGAAAATTACCGGATCATTATCAACATATCTTATCCTTTCAATACAAATACATTTTTGCTTCTTTTCAACTGGGTTTAGCGGGTAAAAAAAATCGTCTGGCCAAGGCATTATCCATGGCTTTTTTGTAAACTTTGTTGTAATACTATGCATATACTTTTGTCCTAATTCTTCAAAATTTTTAAAAGCCATTAAGCCCAAAAACCCCCTTTCACTTTGCACAAAACTGCCTTTTCCCTTTTCCTTAAAAATATACCCTTCTTTCACTAGTTCATCCAAGGCCTGCCTTACCGTTACTCTTGTTGTTTTGAAAAGAGCAGAAAGTTCATTTTCACTGGGTAACAAATCGCCAGTTTTGAATACACCAAGTAAGATTTTCTGTTTCAAATCTTGGTACATAATTCTATATTGTAATTTTTCCATAAACTTTTTACAAGCAAAAGATTGACATACACGAAATTACTATTCAAAAATTGAAAATTATTAAGTATTGTTAATAAAAATTGTGTGAAAATATTATCGTTCAGTTTTATTAATAGTTCGTAACTTCACATTTTAATAGAAGTAAATAAAAAATATGATTCAACAAAAACCAATAATTGGCATTAGCTTAGGTGATTATAACGGGATTGGGCCTGAGGTAATTTTAAAATCATTACAAAACAATGCATTAATAAAGTTGTGTACGCCAATTATTTACGGTTCAAATAAGGTAATAAATTATTATAAAAATCAGATTGGGCTTAAAGATTGGCAAATATTTGGCTGTAGTAATGCTGAAATGGCCAACCCAAAAGCTACAAATATTATCAATTGCTTTCATGATCAACAAATAGAAATTGAGCCCGGCAAAGTAACTATGGAGGCTGGAAAAGCGGCTTTCGAATGCCTCAAAAGAGCAACCGACGATCTAAAAGCAGGTAAAATTTCGGCTTTGGTAACCGCACCAATAAACAAAAACAATATTCAGAATGATCAATTTAAGTTTCCTGGCCATACAGAATATTTGGCAGATGCTTTTGGTGTCAAAGATAATCTGATGTTTTTGGTGAGTGATATCCTTCGAGTGGGCGTAGTAACGGGTCATGTGCCAATTGAAAAGGTAAAATCTTTGATAACGAAAAATGCCATTGCTTCAAAATTAGACTTAATGTTGGTATCATTGACGCAAGACTTTGGCATACAAAAACCAAAAATAGCAGTTTTGGGACTCAACCCACATGCGGGTGAGGAAGGGCTTTTGGGTACAGAAGAAAAAGATATAATTGGACCTCTCACAAATGAATATCGTGAAAAAAAGTATTTGGTATTTGGGCCTTATCCTGCAGATGGTTTTTTTGGAAATGCCCAATTTAGAAACTTCGATGCTGTTTTAGCCATGTATCACGATCAAGGATTAATTCCATTTAAGTCAATTGCATTTGAAAATGGTGTAAATTTTACTGCTGGCATGCCCGCCATACGTACCTCACCTGACCACGGTACTGCATATGATATAGCTGGTAAAAATATTGCTAATGAAAGTTCTATGTTGCATGCCATATTCACAGCAATAGAAATATTCAAAAATAGAAGCGAATCAAATTAATATTGAGAAATAAATAAAAATCATGCTTAAATCAATGACAGGCTTTGGCCGAAGTATAAACGAAACTGATGGGTTGGCAATAACTGTTGAAATAAAAACTTTGAATTCAAAACAAACCGATATATACTGTCGGTTGCCAAGAAGCCTAAGCAGCCGAGAAATTGAGATAAGAAATATATTGACACAGGAATTAGAGCGAGGGAAAATTGAATTAAATATTAATATTCAAAGATCAGCAGAAAAAGAAGTTTCTGTTAAAATAAATAAGCCTTTGGTTGAAGCTTATTATAAAGATATTATGGAGCTCTCTTCGGAAATTTCAGTTGAGGAGGCCTACAAAATTGTTCTATCTTGGCCCAATGCTTTTAATGCTGAAAATGGAACAGAAGGCATCTCGGATCAGGAATGGAGTCAGATACAAGCTAGTATTTATCAGGCACTTATAGAGTGCAACGAATTCAGAATAAGGGAGGGCAACCTGCTCTCAATTAAATTCAATGAATACATTGATAATATAAAAGACAATTTAAATCAGGTTGAAAAAAAAGACAGTCAAAGAATACCTGCCGTTCGAGAAAAGTTAAGAAAATCTGTTGCTGATTTAGTAGCTGATGAGTCGTTTGATAAAAATAGATTTGAACAAGAGATGATTTATTATGTTGAAAAATATGACATATCGGAAGAAAAACAGAGGTTAAGCACGCATTTACAATATTTTATACAAATACTTAACGAGGAATGTAATGGTAAAAAGTTGAATTTTATGGCTCAGGAATTAGGCCGTGAAATAAACACTATTGGCTCAAAGGCAAATGATGTAGAAATACAGCATTTAGTTGTAAATATGAAAGAGGAATTAGAGAAAATTAAGGAGCAAACAGCTAATATTTTGTAAAAAAAATTAATATTCACAAGCCAATATATTCCCTCCATTCTCAAAACTTAAATTGCCGTTTAGTGTTAAGTTTTTTACATAAATAGTTGTATTTGAAATAGTTACATTATGGCCCTCACTTACAATTATTTCATTTAAAGTGATAGGTAAAACCCCGCATGACCAAATAGTAGGGTCGTTCCAATTTCCTGAACTAACAGTATAATTAACACCCGAACAAGGTGGTAGTGAATTGCCAAAAACAAATTGATTGTTTTCAACTTTAAGGTTAAAAGTAGGAGAAATGGGAGTTGAATTATTGATAAAATTAGGTGTATTTATTGAGTTAAACCAAGCTTCTGCTAACTCAATAAAACCAGTTCCTCTAAAATGGACAGAATCATCTCTATCTGAAGCCAATGGTTGGATAGGATCAGTATATGGGCCAAGAAATCTATTTGAATTTGGCATTAATGCAGCAGTTTCTTGACAATTCACCAAATTACCGTCCGTGTAGCCCGCAATCATTGAAACTTTAGAAATAACCCAACTCAAGTTTGGGTTAAAATCGGCTCTCGATTTATTAATTACATTAGTTAAGTTATTAGAATAATTGATACAGCTTTGGGGCATGTTTATAGTAAAATCAATTATGTCAGACTCACCTTGATGCCAAAGTAATGCCCTCGCTCCGTATATTTTTGCATAATATTCAAATGTTTTTTTCAAATCAATATAAGGTTCATAATTATTATTGGCACCATCACTCCAAGTCTGAACAGTGGTTGCGCCTATTGCCGCATTGAAAAAGATTACTGGAACATTCCATTCTTGAGCAATTATATCACCGAGTAAAGCCCAACACCAAGAGGCCTCTCCTTTTGGCGCAATATCTGTTTCGGCAGCAATTTTTGAAATATTGGGAAAAGGATAAATATAATTTGGGTCGTTAGTTGAGAAATTGATGCAATTCACACGATCGTCCTGCGCTCCATAATATATTTGGGTTTCATAACCTGCGTTGTTTCTACCACCTTGTGCATTGGATTGGCCTGCAATAATAAAAACTTCACCCACCCCAACCCTTTCAACCTCATCATAAGCTATTTGGACTCCACCCGCCAATCCCCTCATCTCCAATTTATACCAACCAGCCTCCACATCTGGAAGTTGGCACCGAAATTCCCCAAAAATATTTGAGTTTATAGTCGTCCAATCAGTAGAAATTCCTCCATTTAAAACTGACAATTTTACCTGTAATTGGTTGATAAATATAGAAGTAGAACCACCAATTTGAATGTTAGCTTTGTTATTAACTCGCTGAAATACAGATCTTTCTACTGGCATATTTATAGTTATCTGCGAAAAGGCAAAGTGGCCTAAAAATACCAAAGTTGAAATAAATGAGATGTTAAATAATGGGGTTCTCATTATAAAATTATATTTCAATAAATCACACCTAAACATTTAGGGCTTCAAATGTAGTAACAAAACAATAAAATTAAAATTATAGGACGTTATAATTATCAAATGGTTGTATCGATATATAAAAAACTAAATTACCAGTATTTTTTTTTCCGATAAATAATAAATAAAAGGCCTCTGAAGCAAATAATCAGGTGAGAAAAAACAGTTGTTACAATGCCGAAATGTTTTTTTAATATAATGAAACGGTCTAATAATGAGGCTTTCAAGTTTTTTACAGAAAAGCCGCCCATTAAATATTTTGAAAGAATAAAGTCAAGAAAAATAGTTTTTTTAGAAGCTTTCATACAGTTAATTTCCCAATCGATATCAGCACTGTAATGATGATCTAAAATATATTTGGGCGCAATTGATTTCCTAACTATAAATGACTGATGGCAAACCAACATTCCGTATTTGAAAGCCTTCCAATTTAATGTTTTTGGTAATTTATGTGGGGTAATTTCACTACGAAGTCCGATATGATTATCCTTTTCATTAACAATCAAGGTATCAGAATAATAGATATCCCCACCTGATTCAAATGCCATAAATAACCGCTCAACAACCTGTTTATCTGATAATTGATCTCCAGCGTTCATATACCAAATGTACTCACCTTTAGCTAAAGCCAAGCCTTTATTCATAGCATCATAAATACCTTTATCAGGCTCTGATACTATATTTTTAACGCCAAATTTTTGGGCCATTTTTATTGTTTGGTCTTTTGAAGCGCCATCAATTATTAAATACTCAAAATTTTGGTTGGTTTGGTCAAATACCGATTGTAAGGTTCTTTCCAGAACTAATTCTGCATTGTAGGTAATGGTGATAATACTAAGCTTCATCTAATATCGATTTATAAAGTTCAACATATTGCTTAGCGACTACCTCTTCCGAATAATTATCTACAACTTTTTGTCTAGCATTTCTAGAAAGCTCGTCATAATCAGCCTCATACAAAACATGATATATTCCTGCGGCTAAATCGTCAGCAAATTTATATTTAGCCAAATAACCATTCTGTTTATGGTCAATCATTTCAGGAATACCTCCAATATCAAATCCAACAACTGGGGTGCCACAAGCCATTGACTCCATAATAGTATTGGGCAGGTTTTCCTCCAAGCTAGGAATCACAAAAACTGAAGCAGCGTTATAAGCATTGATAATTTGCTCCTGATCAGTCAATTGACCCAAAAAGTTCACCTTTAAAGGAAGGCCTACAAAATCACTTTCATTTGCCTTGCCAAAAATTAACAATTCTAAATTAATATTGTTACCTTTATTTACATTTGTGAATATATCCATTGCCTCCTTGAAAAAAGGGTAACCTTTCCCAATTGATTTGATACTCATAGAGGCAAATAAGATATATTTTTTATCTAAATCAAGGTTTAATTTACTTTTGGCAATTTTTAATTCTAAAGGTTTAAATATTGAGATATCAATTGGATTGGGTATTACTTCAACTTTATAGTTCTTGAAAAGCGAGCTTTTTCTGGCTCGGTCGCTCAGCCAACCACTGCATGTTACAATTATTAATTTACATTCTGCAAATTGATCTCTTTTCTCTTGCCAAATTTGATTAGAAAGGTCATATTTTGATGGATTTCTAAGAAACTTAGTGCAATTTCCACAAACATTTTGATAGTTTTCACAGTCTCCTGAGTGATGACAGCCTCCAGTAAACGCCCACATATCGTGTAATGTCCAGACGATTGGCTTGCCAGTTTTGCCTAATTTTTTTATTGATTCAATGGAAAGAAAACCAAAATTTATCCAATGTAAATGTATAATATCTGAGTTTTTAACTAATTGATTTTGAGATATATCAATACCAAACCGGCCTGCATTAAATGCGAACCTGACATCTTTTGACTTTTCATAAAAAAGAAAGTATATTCTTTCCAAAACAAACCTCACCCAAGCTAATTTCTTTGAAAGCCAAGTATTATTTAATTGTACAACCCCCTCCTGCCCCGATTTTGCCTCTTGCACTAACAGCGAAGAATTTACATTTGTAATTTGACTCAAAGCATTCAATAATCGCCTGCAAGCAATAGCAGCGCCACCAGTGTAGTCGTCGGTATTGAGGAGGAGGATTTTCAAGGTTTTTGAGCAGTAATTACAATGTAAGGAGAAAAGTATTTTGTTTCAATAGGGATTAATTTAAAAAATACTTTTAAAGGTAGCCATATAATATTTTTCAATAGTCTAACTAATAAGGGTTTTTCATATTCTCTTTCAAGCCAAACCATAAATAGGCCATTATAGCGCACATCAATTTTTTGTAAACCTAAATCTGAACAAATTGTAGTTAGCAAACCCAAATCCATGCATATTGTATTGTGTTTATCGAAATTTTCCCTATCAAAAGTTTTTTGAAACCAACCATTAAGGCTCTTGAAATTGGGTAGTGAAACTAATAAAATACCCTTTTCATTTAGATGATTTATATGTTTTTCAATCACATTTCTAGTGTCTTCAAAATGCTCGATTAAGCCATTAGAAACTGCCAAATCATATTTTCTATCAGAAACATAATTAAATAAATCACCTTCAATAACTTCAATTGAATTTATAAGTAAACCATTTTTTTCCTCTAAATCATTGATGATTTTTGGAATAACTACATAATCAAATAAAGTAACCTCAATTCCTAGGTTTTTTTTTGCCCAAACAGAAAAATACCCAGGAAAACCGCCAATTTCTAATAAGCTCTTACTTTTGTATTCGGCAACAATCTTACCTAATAACTTTACAAACGGGTAATTATCAGGTACTTCAAACACTAAATTAGTTTTTGACTCCCAATAATCAACCCAAAATTGCCGGGTTGTGAGGTTATTTTGCATCTATCTTACTTTAATATATTGAAAATATTTTGCGACTATTTTATTGAAATCTTCTGAAATATTAAGCGAATAAACAAGGCCAAAATAAACAACAGCAATTAAAAATAATCTAATTGGTGTATCAGATAAAAAGGCTGGTAACTCCTCAAATATTTGAATTTTTGGCACAAAAGCAATTGCAAAAGAAACACCAACTCCAATAATGATTTACTTTAAATTTTT
>JANMZR010000258.1:0-7100 GCA_031383555.1 Cytophagaceae bacterium
CCGAATGGTATGCTTCTGGCATGATTCCTTTAAGTAAGAAATTAGATTTATCAATTCTTAGAAATTTGGAAAAATTATCGTTGGTTAATATATTAAATGTTGGTCTAAAACCTTCATAAATATTGGCATCAAATAGGTTTTGAATTGATAAATCTAATTTCTTACTTAAAGGAATCATGCCAGAAGCATACCATTCGGAGGCATTTAAAACTGCATTTTGTTTAATTTTTTTGGCTACAGATAAATTTTTATGATATTCATAGGTATTTTTTTCACGAAATGTAAGCGAATCAGCTCTATTTAATTTCCAAAAGTTATCATTTTGATAAACTGCATCTTGATTAATTACAAGAGATTTTTCATCAAAATCTGAAGGGAATAATGGGGCATTTATGTCGATATCTGTAATAATTGACCGAATTTTAAATCGCAAGCTTTGTCCTCCAATTTTAAATTCGGAAAGCTTCCATTCAGCAAATAAATCAACAGGGAACCATCGTGTAGTTTTAGGAATTAATTCATAAGATTGCGTAAGTTTAAAGTGGAGTGAACCAATTTCTGCAGGTTCAGCTTCCACGTATTGAATAGCATAATCACCTGAATGCAAATACAATACGCCTTTCATTCCATTTATTTTTGCCTTTTTTATTGGCTCAAATTCAACAATAAAAGTACTATCACCAATAAAATTGATAAGCGTATCGGCAAGATTATAATCATACTTATTTAACGCTCCATTCGAAAGTGGACTCAACAAATTTACCATTTCCTGTATGCCTCGCCCCTGGAAAGTTATAAAGTCTCGATAAAAACCAAATTGTTGCAATAATGGCGATAAGCTTGTAAAAAGTGTTGATTTAGTTCCTGAAGTTTTTGCCCCAATTATTACTTCTTTGGATAAATTGGGGCTTAAATATTTTCTTGTTCCAACAGATTCATTTACATATAAATCACTGTTTTGCAATAGCTTACCTAGCTTTTTGTTATTGTTTAGGGAATCGATTTTGGCAGAAACATTGCTTTTATGATATACTTTGTATTGAAAATACGGCAAGTTTTCAGGGTCGTTTTGTGGTTTGTTTTTTATAGCCTCATTTATAATCCTTACTGCTGGATTTGTAAACCTTACTATTACTTCATTCAAAAGATTTTCCTTTGGTTTGAGAAAAATTTGATTTAGTTTCAATACGCTAATAATTTGTGTTTCATAACCTAATGAGTTTACAATAAATAAGTTAGATTTATTTGAAACGGCAATTGTAAATTTCCCAAATTCATCAGCCGTTACACCTTTTTGTGTGTTTTTGATTGAAATGGAGGCAAAAGGAATCGGTTCTTTTGTTTTTTCGTCCAAAATTTGCCCCGAAATATTTTGAGAATAAATCTTGTAAAAACTGAAAACTACGAAAAATAAACCTAAAATTTTCCTCATAAAATTGCGCTTAATTATTTTTTGCTTTGCAAAAATAGGCAGCTTATTAATGAAAGAATGTCAGCTAGATTACTAAATCAAATTAATATATTGAAATCTCCAAATCTTTTTTGCGAGCAATTCGATATTAACTATATTTATGCATCAAATAACTAAATTCAAAAAAATGAAACATTTAATTACCTCCTTATTATTATTGTCCAATATTTTGGTATTTTCTCAAAAGAAAAAATTAAAAACTATTGTACCACAAAATACTGACAAACAAACAATTATATCAAATATCGACAGTCGATTTACTGAATACGCCGGTATGTCAAAACAGATTTGGGACTTCGCCGAACTGGGCTACCAAGAAGAAAAATCAACCGTAGTTTTACAAGAGCTTTTAAGAAAAGAAGGCTTTACAGTGGAAGCAGGAGTAGCTGGAATACCTACTGCTTTTGTAGCTACTTATGGCGAAGGAAAGCCTATAATTGGCATTTTAGGCGAATTTGATGCTTTACCTGGCCTTTCGCAAGAGGCTGTTCCCGAGCTAAAACCAATTATTGGCCAAAAAGGTGGGCATGGTTGTGGGCATAATTTATTTGGCGTCGCTTCAGCAGCAGCGGCCATTGAAGTGAAAAATTGGTTAAAATCTACTGGCCAAAAAGGCACAGTAAAAATATACGGCTGCCCAGCAGAAGAAGGTGGCTCGGCCAAAGTTTACATGGTGCGTGAAGGCCTTTTCAATGATGTGGACGTGGTGCTACACTGGCATCCTTGGAACCAAAATGGCGCTGATGCGGGTACGTCATTAGCCAATATTAATGCAAAATTTAGATTTAGAGGCATTGCCTCTCACGCTGCTGGCTCGCCTGAGCGTGGGCGATCGGGCTTGGATGGTGTGGAAGCCATGGACAATATGGTGAACATGATGCGTGAACACATTCCCCAAGATACCCGCATCCATTATGTGATCACAAAAGGTGGTGATGCACCCAATGTAGTGCCTGCTTTTGCCGAAGTGTATTATTATGCACGCCATAAGGATAGAGATATTGTAAAAGGGATTTGGGCCAGAATTGAAGATGCAGCCCGTGGAGCAGCCTTGGGTACAGGTACTAAAGTCGATTGGGAAATATTAGGTGGCGTATTTAACATATTGCCAAACAACACGTTAGCCGAAACTATGCATCAAAATTTGACCTTAGTCGGTGGTGTAAATTATACTGAAGAAGAAAAAGCATTTGCAATAAAACTAGGTGAAAGCCTTGGTAACCAAAAGCTTCCGATAGAAAATGCCGCAAAAATTAACGATTATAAATCAGACAACGAAAGTGCTACCTCTGGTGGCTCTACAGATGTGGGCGATGTGAGTTGGGCAGTACCAACTGTTGGCTTGCGAGCAGCTACGTGGGTGCCAGGTACGCCAGCACATAGCTGGCAGTCGGCAGCTACATCGGGTACAACTATTGGCCAAAAAGGTATGATTGTAGCCGCTAAAACACTGGCATGCAGCGCCATAGACCTATTCAAAGACCAAACCATCATTGAGAAAGCAAAAACTGAATGGCTACAAAAAAGAGGTGTTGACTTTAAATATGAGGCCTTGTTAGGAAATAGGAAGCCAGCTTTAGATTATCGGAAATAGTTATTTTGAACTATTTAATTAAACAATTTATTTTAATTGCCTGATTTACAGGCAATTAAAATAAAGATAGAATCTTAGTTAAAAATATAAGGTTATATTTTTCTCAATATATATAACATGTTAAAAAAAATCAGTAATTATTTATTACCGTTGGATAATTTTTTTATGGTATTTCACCATTAATTAATTATTTTTATAAAAAAGAACCAAATAGAATTATTAAACTAAACCAATTAAAACCATGAGAACTTTCCTATTTCCCATTACTGGGCTTTTATCATTTTTTTTGAGCATAAATAGCCCTCTTATTTATGAACACACCAAATCAATAACTATTTGCAACACCATTGCTTATGAAAAAGATGCAATTGCAACAAATTTTCTCCCTAACGCAGCCTTGGCTACACTTGTGAGAAAAAATGTTTACAGCCTTACAGCTGCAGAAATTACCACATTAAAAACAGGTATTGCGGCTATGAAATTATTGCCAACTTCTAACCCCACTAGTTGGACTTACCAAGCTGCTATTCATGGAACTACACTTGCTGATAACTTAGCCTCTTGGAATTCGTGCCAGCACGGTACTGAGTTTTTTTTGAGTTGGCATCGTATGTATTTATATTATTTTGAAAGAATATTAAGAAGCAAATCTGGTGATCCAAATTTTGCCCTCCCGTATTGGAATTACCAAATTAATCCTTCTATCCATCCCGACTATAGAAATAGTGCCTCCTCAAACACATTGTATGATGCTACAAGAAACGGGTCAATGAATAGTGGCGGTACTTTAAGCGCTGGTATAATGACGAGCATTAATACAGCACTTACCAAAATACCTTTTACTAATTTCAATACTAGTTTGGAAGGCCCTCATGGGGCAGTTCATGGAGCTATTGGTGGTAATATGGGACAAGTTATTAAGGCAGCAAAAGACCCTGTTTTTTGGCTACATCATACAAATATTGATAGGCTTTGGGAAGAGTGGCGACGTAAATGTGAAGGCCGTGTAAACCCTTCTGCGGGCCTTTGGGCAACCAAGGTATTTACTTTTTTTGACGAAACTGGTGCTGCCAAAAATATGACTGGGGCACAAATAGTAAACACTGCATCACAACTGGGTTATCGATATGATTTTCCTCCAAAACTTCCTTGCAATTTTGTAATTCCTGATTTTGCAAAATGGAAATGGACTTTAATTCCACCTTTTAAAATTATAGATAAAATAAGAATAAATAAAGACATTTCGGAAACTGTTTTCAATAGAATAGATGAAAATTTATGGGAAAAAAAAGTAAGAGAAAATAAAATAGAGAAATTTAACTTTTCAAATACTGATATATCAGACCAAGTTTATATTGAGTTGGACAACCTCAAAATTGACAAAAATCCTGAGGGCGCTATTGAGGTATATTTAAATTTACAAAAAAATGAAATTCCAACACCAAGAAGTAAGTCATTTGTAGGCGTACTTGATTTGTTTACGGCAACGGCCCATGCTGGGCATAATGGCAATTCCAAAAACAGGATTGATGCTTCCCATGCTATTAAAAACTTGGGTTTAGATATGACTAAACTCAAGAAATCTAAAATAACTTTTTACGTACGTGGTAATTCTCTAAAAGGAAGAACTATAAAAACATTGGGCGATGTAAATATTGAAGGCATGTCATTCGTTGTTCATAAAGGCAGTAAATCTTAAAAAATATAGTTTACAGTTATACCGTTAAAATACAAATAATATCAAACATTTTTTATATGTTTGCGTCATTGCGATAATATAGAGCTCGTATTTAATTCATCTAATGAATTTTGAGACTTTATTATCGCTTTTTTTGTTTTATTTTTTTTGAATTTTGAAGTTGGTGAATTTTTCAATTCCTCAAATTCGGCTTTAAATTGATTAAGATCTTTTTTAATTATTAATATTTTTTCTTCTTTTGTTTCCTCATTTTTTTTATTTTCTGTTTCAATTTGGCTATTAAATTTCTCTCTTGATTTCAATATCCCATAAATCATTCTTGTCATTTTGTTCATCAATACACCTACAGAAGCGTTAAATGACATTCCTTTTGACCTGCATTTAAGATAAGTTTTATTCAATAATGGATTAAACATTATTGCACTTTTGGCAGTCATATAAATTGTTGCTCTATAGGATGTACTGCCTTTTTTGCTCATTTTAGGCTTATAACTTCCATCACCGCTTTGTTTAAATACAGGGTGAACACCAAAATAAGAACACATATGGCTAGCATCTTTAAATCTTGAAATATCTTCAATTTCAATAAATAAATTTGTTGCCGATTCAATACCCACACCAGGAATACTTTTAATTAATTCAATGTTTTCGCTTTTAAAATTGTCATGTAAAAACTTGCTGTTTTTTGCAATTTTTTGCCCTAACATTAAAACTGTTTCTGCTAATTGACTTATTGTATATTGAATATATTTATCGTCTTGTGAGCCCGAATCATTTAAAATATCATTTTTAATTTTTTCAGCTTTTTCTAATGATATGAACTTTATTTTCGCTAAATTTTTTGCCGAAGTATTTAAAATTTGAGCTTTTGAAGGGTATTTTATCAATAATTCTAAAAGATAATTTGGACAATGATCTTTCCAGAGTGATAGCAAACCTGGCATTGAAGAGTAAACTAACTTTTCAAGCTGATTAGAAGATTGTGTTTTTTGTTTTTTTAATAACTTCGTGAAAGTATGTACTTTTTTGGCACTGGCAAACTCTAATGACAAGGGCTGGCTTTCAGATAATTCCGTATAATTATCCGCCAAATGTTGAGCAATAATTTGGCTACTAATAGTGTCGTCAATATTACGAACCATACTTTTTTTGCTTTCATGATGAATTCTAATTGGGTTAATTCTAATCATTTTAACTTTCGAACTCCAAGTTAATAATGAATTATACCAATTGTTTTCATACCCGCCAGTACTTTCAATACCAGCATAAATCATATCAACACTCAATAAGCTTTTGTTGAGTGTTTCCTGCAACTGTAAATGACCCGCTTTATTATCATAAATTTTAAAGGGCTTCAAGATAGGTTGCTTTTCAAAATCAAGTAATGAACAATCTAAATACCCCTTACTTGCATCCATTCCTAAAAAGGCTAAATTCATTTTTTGTTTTGTTTATAATATTGTTAATAAAAACAAGCTGAACACTTCCTTATAAAAATGCGATATCTTTGTATCAAGTTATACCTCGTGCTTAAGCTTGCTAAAAAGAAAACTGTAAAACGATATCTAGTATCAAGGATTTTTCTCTTTCTATTAGCAAGTTAAAAACTTATCTGTTTTTTTGTTAAACAAACATATAAGGATTTATTCCAACATAAGAAACTTTTCTTCCAAAATACTTTCCAATTTTAATTTTACTTGTAATTATATTCTCACTTCCCAAATATTCCATTTTACCATTTAATACACTATCTAAAAATAAATTTTGAATTCTTTGAGTTTCTTCGACACCCATATATTTTGATTCCAAAATAAATCGAGGATAATCAGGAAATGCATTTCTTTGGTTAATAACCAAAAATATGCAATTATTAGTAGCACATTGATAAATACTTCCTTCTTTTGATAATTTGTATTGGGCTGAAATCGGAAATTCAACGGTTAAGCCCATTTCAATTTCTTTCCTAAATATATTTTCTTGGGAAAATATATTTTTTGAAAGACTTATAAGAAATAATAAGCTAAAAAATTTATGCATGAGGTAAACAGAAGTGGCTAATTGATTTTAAAGCGAAATCGCAATAATATAGATATGATAACACTAAAAATAATTCCATATTTAATTATTTCTGAGGAATGATTTTCGAATGATGCAATGATTGAGGCTTTAATTTTATGAAAGTTAAAGGTTTCATTAAAAAGTTGATAAAATGTAATGCCATTACCATCAAATGTATGTCTTTTATCCAATTTGCATTCAAGAATAAACTTGTAAACAGGAGCATTTTTATCAATCTCAACAGGCATCAAATTTTTACTATTACTTTCTGAATTTCT
>JANMZR010000266.1:0-11556 GCA_031383555.1 Cytophagaceae bacterium
AGTGAAGCTGGTTCATTTTGGCCATTATTTTATTCGATTGCCTTGGGTGTGGTGAGCACTGGACTGGCAACAGTACTTTTCAATAAAATATTACAAATATCAAGTCCAGTTTTTGCGAGTTCAGTAACTTACCTAATCCCAATTTTTGCCTTTCTTTGGGGAATAATTGATGGTGAATCCATTACTATTCAGAACTTTATGGGAATGGGCATTATTTTAATTGGGGTATTTTTGGTAAATAAAAGTAAATAAAATATGGCATTTATGTATCATAATTAATAATGATTTTGGAATGACTCATCACGAATATTGCAATTATGATGTAGAATTGTGTCCGCTAGGAAAAAAAATATTGTAATTTCAAAGATTTTGTAATTGACCAACCGAATATGATAGCTACCGATGATAATGGAGTTTTAGAGCTTCCATTTTGACAGAAAAAAATTCAACGCAATTAATTTTACAAATATTTTCTTCTTATTTTTGCCAATAAATACAAACTATGCAAAGCCCTAAATACAAAAGAATTTTATTGAAACTTTCAGGCGAATCATTGTCAGGTAAAAATGGTGATCCATTGGATCCCGAAACACTTGAAAAATACGCTATTGAGATACAAGCTGCTAAAGAGAAAGGTGTAGAAATAGCAATTGTAATTGGTGGAGGTAATATATTTAGAGGTGCCATTGGTGAAAATATTGGCATTGAGAGAAGCCAAGGTGACTATATGGGCATGTTGGCCACAGTAATTAATGGTATTGCCATTCAGGGAATTTTAGAAAAACATGGCATGTATACCCGATTAGTTTCGGCTATACAAATGAATGCGATTGCGGAGCCTTTTATACGAAGGAGGGCCATTCGCCATCTTGAAAAAGGACGTATAGTTATATTTGGAGCGGGTACGGGCAACCCTTATTTTACAACAGATTCTGCTGGTAGTTTGCGAGCGATTGAAATTTCAGCCGATGTTGTTTTGAAAGGAACAAGAGTGGATGGAGTCTATACAGCCGACCCTGAAAAAGACCCTTCAGCAACAAAATACAACCAACTTTCGTTTGATGAAGCAATTGCTAAAAACCTCAAAATCATGGACATGACAGCATTTACACTTTGCAAAGAAAATAAATTGCCAATAATCGTATTTGATATGAATAAACCTGGCAATTTGCTAAAATTGGTAATGGGCGAGGAAATTGGGACATTAATTAAGTAGATTTCAGGTATCAGGTTTGAGGTATGAGGTTTGAGTTATGAGGAATTACTTGGGTATTTCAGTTTAGGTTAATTGAAATATAAGATCTTACAATAATAGGTTGCAACGGCAAGATTGAAGTTTTCAATTGAAAAATTTTTTTTTAAATTAACATTCATTTTTTTAACATTTATAATTAAACTTTTAGGTGAAAGTATTTAGATAAATCATTTGATTGTAACCTGATACTTCAAACCTGATAACTGATAATGGAAGAAATAGAATTTTTCTTAGACGACGCCAAAGACACCATGGAAGGTGCACTAAAACATTTGGCCATAGAATTATCAAAAATAAGAGCTGGAAAAGCCTCTCCTGCGATGGTGGAGGGCATAATGGTCGACTATTATGGCATGCCAACCCCTATTACAGGGACTGCAAGTATTACTGCACCCGATAGCCGGACTATTGCATTGAAACCTTTCGATAAAAAAATGATAGGTGAAATTGAAAGGGCAATCAGGAACTCAAATATTGGTTTATCGCCCAATAATGATGGTGAGTACATTCGTTTGAATATTCCAATGCCTACTGAAGAGCGACGTAAGGAATTGGTAAAAAGGGTAAAAGCAGAAATTGAGGTTGCTAAGGTGAATATACGAAATATTCGTCAGGATGCTAATAATGCCATAAAAAAGCTAAAAGCCGATGGCATTTCTGAAGACGACATAAAAACAGGCGAAGAGCGAAACCAAACACTTACAAATGGCTTTATCGCAAGAATCGAAAAGGTGTTGGAAGATAAAGAGAAAGATATAATGAGTGTGTAGTGATTTCGGATATTTGATTTCGGATTTATTAAAAAACGCTGCCAACTTCTCTAAAGCTTGGCAGCGTTTTTTTATATTTTGTTGTTTTTTTACTAAAATCCAAAACTAACTCCACACATAAAATTAATCGGCTTTACTGAATAGCCAAATGAGTCTTGATAGAAGCTATTGGTAAGATTTTTCAAATCGAAATAGGTTTTTATTTTTGAACTAAATTTATAATCTATATAAAAATCTAATGTTTTATAGGCAGTTAAAACAGTATTTTCAGTTTTATAACTTATTTCATTAAAAAATCGATCGGTTCTGTCGCCTAAACTTCTGAACGAAATTTGAGTGAATAATTTTGTGCTTATTTGGTACCCCAAGCCCAAGTTAATAGTATGCTTTGGTCGGCGAAAGAGGTTGTTATAACTCGTATCTCTTTGTGTTATTTTACCAGTAACATAGGTATAATTTCCAAAAATATTCCATTTACCTATTTGGCTATTTCCCTCAATTTCAAGGCCTTGGTCGTGCTGTTTATCAAAATTTACGTATTTTCCATAAGGTGGTTTATTTGAGGCTTCAAAAAATATTACCTCTTTCATATCACGCAAAAAATACAAAGCACGGATATTTGATTTGCTATTTTTAGAAAATAACTGAAAGCCTATTTCCGATGAAATTGATTGCTCTGGTTTCAGATTTTTATTACCATATGGCGAATACAATTGATATAAGGAAGGTGCTTTAAAACCAGATGAAATATTGACAAAAGTTTTAATATTCCTATTAATTACATAACTCGGATTAAACGAAAACGTAAAGTTTTTTCCATAAATAGAATGGCTGTTAAACCGGCCCCCAATCTCTAAAAAGAAAGATTTTATACTTATCAAACCAGACCCATATATGCTGTAAATACTTGACAATGAGGTGTCTTTTCCAATAGGATTATCTTCATATTTGCCATAACTACTTATCGACAAATAATTTTGCTCTAAATTGGCCTTTCGTAAATCGCTACCGATTACGAATTGAAAATTATCTGACACTTTATGGTTCCAATAAACATCTGCAAACTGGCTTACCCCGCCATAAAAAGATTTTGAATAAGTATCAAAAGCATTGGGCGCCACAAATGCGCTATCGTTGGTAAATGTTCGTTTATTTTCAGCCAAATTATAGTTGAATACGAGTTTCCCTTTCCCTGTTTTATAGTCAACTGATGTACCAATCATTGATAAATTTTGGATAGAAGTAAAATCTTTTTCATCGGTAAATGGTCCAGCATCAATATCGTTTTTATAGCCATTGAGCATTCCTCTGAATTTTAAAGTAAGTTTTTCTGAAACAGTATAACCAAAATTAGCCATCAAATTATTTTGGTTAAAACCATCCTTTTCATATTCATTTTTACTTCCCAGACTAGAGGATAATTTTAAAGGATAAGCCGCTGAAATCCCCTTTGATTGAAGATTTGAATATTGAATATTATAGTAAAATTTATCTATTAAACCATTCACAGACACGGTATTACGAAATGTTCCGAATGAACCAGCATTCAAAGATACATTAGCCGAAATCGTTTTTGTGGAATTGCCTTTTTTTGTGAAAATATTAATCACACCTGCCACAGCATCAGAGCCGTAAAGGGTTGACTGTGCTCCTTTTAATATTTCAATACGCTCGCATTCGCAAACATTGAGCATATTCAAATCAAAACCTGATGATATATAGGATGGGTCGTAAAGCGGAACACCGTCAATAAGTACAAGTGTATTGCCATTACTAGCTCCACGAACATAAAGCTCTTGATTTGAGCCCAAAGTTCCGTTGGCGCCAACTACAGTGAAACCAGCTTGCCGTGATAGTAATTCGGCAACCGTTTGGCCTTGGTATTTTTGCAAAATAGAGTCAGAAAGAACCGTAACAACTTTGCCAGTTTGTGAAAGTTTCTGCTCAGTTTTATTGGCAGTAACAGTAACCTCGTCTAATAATTTTTGTGCAGATAATTGCCAAGCAAATAGCATAAGTCCAACAAAAGTAAATTTTGTTTGTTTTTTAAACATGATTTTTGAAAGTGTTTCCCGCTTTTTTATTGGGGAAAATTAAATGATAATCGAACGCTCACTCGTCTGCATACATCCGTACAGAAAAGCAAGAATAGCCTTGGGCAGGTCTCCTGACTTGGCTTTTGCTAATTTGGCCTTCCCGATTTGATCAGTGGCTAGTAGATAATTAGCAATGGCTTTTGTAGATAATTCATCAAAAGCTTTTTAAATATTTTAGTAAAATTCCCAAAATATTAAAACCTTACAGTTGCGGGTACAGCCCCCGAATTGAACGGGGTTCCCTATTAAGTCAATATTTTAAAAATAAATATTTAACACCTAAAGCTGAAACAAAGTTAGTTTTTTTAATTGGGAAATGTGTTATTATTTTGAAAAGGACCGGTTCAGAAAATAAGATTAGGGTTTTAATAAAAAAACCTCAATAATTTTTTTTAATATCAAATTGGGCAACGGCGTTCAAAATATTCTTCTTTTTCATTTTACTATTATAAACATTTGGCTCAGCCACACGTTCTTCACAATCTAATATATTACACCGCTCACATGTTTGGTTCACAATCCGTTTTTTAATTTTGTTGTCGTTCACAAATGCAATTACAGACTTTAACTTATTGTCTATAACAAAACCAATTGTTTCGGATCGCTTTTGTGAAGACCTTGCCAAATAAGCCACAGCTATTACAAAATATTGTCTATTAGAGTCCGAAAATTCAGATATTTGACTATTACAAACTACAGACTTCGTACCTAATTCATTGATAATATTTAGTCCTAACCAACGCCTGCAATAATGTTCGTTTCGTGCATAACCATGCGGGCTATGCAATTGGCGTAGATGCATTTCATTTACAGTATTGAAGTTATTGCTTCCCTTATCTTGTTGCATGCCCAATAAAAACAGATTATTTAACCCAAAATGACCCGAAAGTAGGTTTGTAACACGATTTATGAAGGTATCAGGTGCTGCACTAAAAAGCTTCATCATCCCAGTTAAAGACTCGGAATCCCATTTTGGGCTGGCCAAAAAGTAGATCAAGCGCCCAATTAATACATCTTTATTTATCAATAATGCACCTGCAAAATAGCTTGCTTTAAAGTCATTAAATATAGCTTCGAAAGCGTCTATTTTTATTTTTGGAAAAGTATTTGGCCTTGCCTTTAAGCCTAATTCTTGATAGCCTAATTCCTTGGCAAAAAGGAAAATTCGCTCGATTTCTGCTAAGCTTTCGTTTAAAATAATAGTATTTTTATTTTGATAAATAAGGTCAATTTCATTTAACTCTGGATTATTGGCCTCATTAAAACTGCTTATTGTATAAGAGTATTTTTCAAATAACACCTTCTTTAAAATTTCTTCGTCAAGTAAATTAGTTTTTGAAATTTGGTGTTTTTCCCTAAATCTATCAGCAACAAGCTCTATATCAGGAAAATAATTTTCATTCATTTCTTGGTATGACCTTAAAACTGCTTCAAAAAACTCTTCATTTTGAATATCGTAAGTTCTACTTATTTCTTTCAAAGTATTTATAAAAGCTGAAATTTTTGTCGGGGATTTTGACATCAAGTCAACGAAATCATTCGCATCAATTCCAAACATTTCAAGTGGCAAATCTGATAAAATAGAAGTATTTAATATATCGGCAATAGGTTCCAAATCATTAACAAGTTTGAGAGAAATCAACTCGTCATAGTCAATATTAAAAGCAGTAGCCAAGGCCATTATTTTCTCCGACTTAGGGTACTTTTTCCCTTTTTCTATTTCATTTAAATAAGATACTGAAAATCCAACTTTCTGAGCAACTTCATTTAAGGAAAACCCTCGTTCCAACCTTAATTGGCGAATTTTCAAACCAAAAATAATCTTTACTTTCAAAGAGTGATCAACCATTATATCTAAAATATTGTGTATTATGCAAAATTAAGCGAAATTTCGCAAATCATAAAATGTACACTAAAAACAGGATAAGAATTACATCTTACTTAGCATTAGACTATAGTAAACCCTATCTCAACAGAATGACAATTATATAAATATTGTTAAAATTGGAGCAATTAACCTTATATTGAAATGAATCCGCTTGATTTTTAGTAGTTTTGCATTTAAATTTTCAAAAAAAATGGCCGCCAGACCAACAAATAAAGCTAACAATGTTTAAAAATATTTCTTTATTAATTTTAGTACTTAGTTTATTTTGCACAGATATTTTATCCCAATCTGATTCAACTGTAAAAACATCGCCTTGGAGATTTCGTGGCGGTATTAACCTCAATGGATTAAGAACAAGAACTTTGGAATTAAGCGGGCAAGCTTTACAAAAAGGAAAGTTTATTTATAATTTCAATATTGGTTATACCTACCAAACACCTAGAGCTGGCTACCAAAGTTCCGAACAAAAAGCAGCTGATAGTTTAGGGTTGGCTTTGAAAACTTCAGGATTTTTTATAAAACCTGGTGTGCAGGCTAATTTATTTACACTCAAGAATAAGTTTACAAAAGCTGATGTATTTATTGGAACAGGTTTTACACAAACTTGGTACAATAGAAAAACTACCTATACCGACTTAAAACCAGTAGTTGATGTAAAAAAATCTGGTGAATTTAAAGGCTCTGCCTTGGCTCCATTTGTTTCGATGGGTGGCAATTTAAGGTTGCTTTACAATGTTTTTCTCGACCTTGGGCTGCAATACAATTTGACACAAACACAATCAAACGACTCCATTACGCCAAAAAACTACGACTATATTCCTGGAATGGGTGGCAATTTCAAAAAAAATAACAAAGCTACTTTTTTATTTGTAGCCCGCTATGAGTTCAATTAAATGGAAGGTTTTTCGGGACAAGACAAACAATTTATCAAAGAAAACCTAAAAGTAAATGTTGAAAATTTACTACTTTCAAATCATAGACATCAGCCAAAAAACATAAAAATACTAGCTGAACAAATAAAGGCTAGGCAGAAAATCCAAGAAAAGTTACCCAACTGGTATGATAATTTCAACCTAATTCTGCCCAAATCAATTTCAGTCGAGCAATCATCATCGGAACTTACAGCCAATTATAAAGCAAATATTACAAAAGGAGGTACATTAATTGACCTAACTGGTGGTATGGGTATTGACTTTTGGGCTATGAGTAAAAACTTTGAAAAGGCGATATATATTGAACAAAATACTGACCTAAAAGAAGTTACAGAATTTAACATGAACCAATTAGGTATAAATAATGCAGTTTTTCACACTGGAAATTCTATAAACTTTATTAAAAATTATAGTGGAAAAGTAGACTGGATTTTTGTAGATCCTGCTAGAAGAGACAAAATTGGAGGACGAGTATTTTCCTTGGCTGATTGTGAACCCAATTTGCTGGAAATCAAAGATTTACTCTTAGAAAAAGCTGAAAATATACTTATTAAATGCTCCCCTATGTTAGATATTGACATGGCTACCAAACAACTAGGTGCTATTTCAACAATTTATATCATTTCTGTAGAAAACGAAGTAAAAGAACTGCTTTTCCACCTAAGTAAATCAAAACGTGAATCAATAATAACAAAAGTTGTTAATTTTAAAAATGACAAGTTTGATGAGTTTTTTTTTAAAACAAGTGACGAGAAAAAATTAGAACTGAAGGTCGGTCCAATACAAAAATATTTATATGAGCCAAATGCGGGTATCATGAAAGCTGGTGTTTATAAAACTATTTCTGAACTTTTTGATTGCCATAAACTCCATTCAAATACTCATTTATACACTTCTGATCGCAAAATTGATAATTTCCCAGGAAGAAGCTTCGAAATAGTAGACAAATTAAAACCAGATAAAAGCGCTATCAAGTTGAAAATTCCTGAGCAAAAAGCTAATTTGACAATCAGAAATTTTCCTGGAAATATAGTAGATTTACGAAAAAATCTTAGCCTTAAAGATGGTGGCGATATTTATCTTTTTGCCTGCACTAATAATAAAAATGAAAAAATTATTTTACAAACAGTAAAAATCAATTAGTTTAGCTAATAAATCAAAAAAATAAAATGTTATGAAAAAAGTATTCTACCTGCTAATTTTAATTACAAATTTTAGTTTTGGTCAAGTATTTAGTGGAGGCCAAGAAATTGATAAAGGAAACCGAGAAGGTGCCTACATAATGGTGAACTCCGATGTAAAGTTCACTGAAAAGTTGTGGCAAAGTTATATGGCAACTTTTGGTAAGCAAATTAGTTCGAAAGGTGCCATTATAATGAAAGACTCGAAAGTTGAAGCTATTTCAGCTGAACCAATAACACTGTATTCTAAAGTATGGAAGCAACGTGACCGTACACATATATTTATATCGGCCGCTTTAGCCAATGGGGAATTTGTAACAAATGGGCATGAAAAATGGCCAGAAATTGAAAATTTATTGAAAAACTTTCAAGCTAAACTTGATTTGGAAGAAGGCGTAAGAACCGCTGAAAACATTCAAAATGATGCAATTGAAAATCATAAAAAAATTGTAAAGGCTGGTGATAAACTTAAGGACAAAGTTGAAGACAATGCAAAAGAAAAAGAAAAACTTCTTAAAAAAATAGAGGAAAATAAAATTGAACTTGAAAAACTTTTAACTGATATTGAAACCAATAAAAAAGATCAGACAAAAGCACTTGATGAAATTGAAATCAAGAAAAAAGGGGTTGATGAAGCCAGAGCGAAAATCCCCAAATAAGCAACAAAACGTTGTTATTTGACCAACTTTGCGACTTCAGATGCAGCCAATAAAAAACACCCGAGTCCCAAATATTCATTATTTGGGACTTTTTGTTTTGTAAGTGGTTGGTTGTCTTTTGGCTCTTTAGCTACGCCTTGTGACCAAGCCAAAAAGCCTGATTTATTAAACGAATCCTTTAGTAAACCATTTATAGCCTTTGTTACAATAGGTGTAAATGTAGTTTTATCGATAATATTATTAGCTAAACCCCAAGCCATGCAATAGGTGATAAGGGCTGTTCCAATAAGCTCTTTCCCTTCAAAGTGTTTGGGATCAGTAAGACTTACATTCCAAAAGCCATCCTCACGTTGCAAGTTCATTGTGGCTATCATCATTTCAAGGTAGGAGTCCATATATTCACCATAATGAAGCGCATCTTTTGGCAAAACTGTTAAAACCTTTGTTAGTCCTGTAGCCAAAAAACCGTTGGCAGTTGACCAAAAACAGTTTTGCCCATTAGGTGTTTTACAGGGAGCCTTAAAGTTTTTATCGCTAAACCATAGCAACTCTTGTTCAGAATATAAACTCTCAATGTTTTTCATATAAATAAACACCTGAAACAATTTATCGTGGTATTTTTCTTCATTTGTAATTACCGCTATTTTTGCCAAAATAGGCATAATGGCATATAGCGATTTCAAGTCTGCCCAATTATCCAACTTATAACTATCAACTAAACTGTCAATTTTTAACTTTATTGGTATGAGTTTTTCCTTCGCTAAAGTATCAGTTTTATACAATTCTAAAAAAAGTGAGCCAATAGCAATGTCTTCCGCATTTGCATCACTAATACCTTCAGGCAAATTATACTTGATTTTTTTTGCCCATTTATTAATAAAATCTAATTGTTTTGCGCTTTTACTAATTTTTTGAAAGGCCAATAATCCATCAAAATACACTGCTGAACTAAAATCATTTTTAGGGGCAATTTTATTTTTATTTTGCAAATAATTATTGGCTATTAGCATATTTGCTAATAAATCCTTTTTTTGAGGCAGATTTTGAGCGAAACAATTTTTAAAACTAAATACAATTACATATAATGAGACAAAAGTTATTTTATACATGAAATTTTGTTAAGATTTTTTTTAAAAATACAAAATATTGTTCTTCACTGAAAATTCATTTAAAAAAAAAGGTTGATATTTAAAATAACAACCCTTTAAAAATATTTTTCATTAACCTCATGCTGGTTGAGAATTCATCACTTCAGTTTGTTTTCTGATTGACTCTAAGTGAATTAGCTTAAACATTTCCTCCACAAATTCAGGATACATTCCTAAGCCTTTTGCTTGGCTGGCACGATCGTTATGAATTTGCTTCCATCGATCTAGTTGAAGTACGGCAACATTATTATCACGCTTATATTCTCCCAATCGCTCAACAATAGCCATTCTTGCAGCCAAAACTTCCATTAATTCACGGTCAACATTATCAATTTTGGCACGCAATGTTTCCAATTCATTTGTAAAATCAGCACCATAATTGGCTTTACGTACTTCCAATTCTTTCAACATTTCGCCCAAAGCTTCAGGAGTAAGTTGCTGAGAAGCATCAGACCAAGCGGTATCTGGGTCACGGTGGCTTTCGATAATCATACCGTCGTAATTCAGGTCTAAAATTCGCTGCGACAATTCATATAAATAAGCACGCTTACCTGCCATATGAGAAGGGTCACCAATTAAAGGCAAATCAGGGAACATTGATTTTAACTCAATAGCTAATTGCCACATAGGCGAATTTCTATATTTTGCCTCCTGAGCATTGCTAAAACCTCGGTGAATTGCACCCAATTTGGTAATACCTGCGCCTTGAATACGCTCAAACGCACCTACCCAAAGTGCCAAATCAGGATTAACCGGGTTTTTAATAAGCACAGGAATGTCAACACCTTTCAGTGCATCAGCAATGTCTTGCACATTAAAAGGATTCACGGTTGTACGAGCTCCAATCCACAATACATCAACACCATATTTAAGTGCTTTTTCAATGTGATCTGGTGAAGCCACTTCAACTGCAATGGGTAATCCAGTTTGCTTACGAGCCTCTATAAGCCAGGGTAAAGCTGCCTCTCCCATACCTTCGAAGCTACCTGGCCGTGTTCGTGGCTTCCAAACGCCAGCACGTAAAATGTGGGCATAGCCTTCAGCTTTAATTCTATTGGCAGTTTCTAAAACTTGCTCTTCTGTTTCGGCACTACATGGGCCTGCGATAATTAATGGTTTTCCACCAGTATTTATCCATTGGCTCATCGGTGTAATCTCTAAATTTGCATTCATTTTTTTTAATTATAACCTTCCTAAATATATAAACTATAAACTCAATTTGAAAAAATATTACGCTGTATAATAATGATAAAACTAATACTCAAAATAACAAAAGCTAAATTGCACTAAATTATTAAAAAAAAATAGGCAAAACACTAATTGTATTATTCCAATTTATTATATTTGCAAGCTTTTTTGTAAAAACATGCAAATATAGCTGATTATTAAGCGTTTACAAAATTAATTTACTCAACAAAATATATATATTATTTTGTACAATAACACTTTCACATGTTAAATATTGCAAGTTCTGAGGCAAAAACCAAATTATCTTTTGAAGATACGTCAATTGCCTTTGAAAGTAAAACTAATTTCCAGTTAAAGAAGTCATTATACCTTTTTACGATGATGAACAAAAATTGGATTGTAAAGATAGGCACTTTTTGGTTAAAACTCTTTCTCTGGC
>JANMZR010000286.1:0-14609 GCA_031383555.1 Cytophagaceae bacterium
GGGTATCAGCATTAAAAATTTTTCTGATTGAATCTTTTTGTGCTAGAGTTGGATTGTCTTTAAAAGTTATAACCATTTCACCTCCCGCTTTAATTTTGGTCGAATAGGTTTTTTTAAAGCAACCCCATTTAAAAAACCAACACAAAAAAAGAAGAAATAAAAGAATCAGGAATATTATTATACCTTTTTCAGTATTATTAAACTTAAGTTTAGAGTTATCCATAGAATTGCATATTTAAAAGTTTAAAAAATTTGATTTCAATACTTAGTCGGTTCAAAAATAAAAAGGCAAACAAGCCACTATTCTTTCCAACTTTTTACTATATTATTTCCGCCAAGATTTTCTGAAATAACTTCTACAAAAAGTTTCTCAGCTTCTTCCTTTTGGCCATTTTGCATTTTTGTAATGCCTAAATAAAATTTGCCTTTATTATTGAGCAATTCAGTATTTTGGCTCAATTGCTCAAATATTGCCTCAGCTCTCAAATAATCCTTTGCCATTAAAGCACTTAATCCTTGGTATTCAAGGGCTTGCGGGGTTTTAATTGAGTCAAATATTTCAAAGGCTTCCCGATATTTTTTATCGTTATAGTACTTTTTTCCTAATTCCATACCATCTTCAACAGCATCCATTTTTAATGGCAATAAAGCCAAATTTTGATCAATATAATTATTTACAACTAAGTTTTTATCTACTGAATTATTGTTAAAATTGAAAACCCAAAAGCCAGCCAAAATAAGTAGACTTGCCGCTATACCAATTACAATTTTAGGAAAAAAATTAAACTGTTTATTAACTGTATTTTTTGACCATTCTGCATGCCTTTCATTCAAAATTTTATCCCTTTCTATTGCTTTTGTTTGACTGTAAAAGGCAACTAATTCAGCAAATTCTTTATCCGTTTTTAATTTTTCTTCAAATACAATCTTTTCAGCATCAGAGGCCTGCTGCAGAAAATAATCGTCAATTAATTTCAATTCCATTTCTTTCATTTTTTATGTTAGTTGAGGGTTCAAATTTCGTCATATAAAATTCACGTAGCTTTTCTAAGCATCTTAATCGAGTAGTTTGTGCCACATTTGCGGCATTATAGCCATATTCGTCTGCCGATTCTTTATCCGTGAAGCCTTCTGACCAACGCCTGAGCAGATGCTGACAGCGCTCACCCAATAAACTCATTCTAGCTTTTAGCTGCTCATGATCCTGATTTTGAATCAATTGCGCTATTGCCGACCGCTGGTTATCAGGCAAAGGCTCTAGTACATTATCTATTGAACTAATGTACTTTTCTTTAGTCGCACGCCGGCGTAAAAAGTCAACACATTTATTGGAAAATATTTGATATATATAAGTTTTCAATTCCGATCGACCTTCAAATCGACCATTATTGATATGCTCAAGACTTGTCAAAATGGCGTCTGAATATGCCATGGAAGCTTCTTCACTTTCAATTTTATGTTTAAAGGTTGCTTCTTTTATAAAGTAGTTGTACTTATTATATAGCTTGTTTTCAAAATTTCGCTTTAAGTTGCCACCAGCAATTATACCAGTGATAAGGTCTAAATCTGAAAATTTTGTGGTAAAAATTGACATAGGTGTCTAATAATGAATGCTTAAAGGTTTTCCAAAAGAACTGATTTTTTAGCTGAAAAACAATTTTTTAATATTTTTTTTAAAAAATATGTTAGTATTTTTTTTTGTGTCACGACTAAGTTATACCAACAACATAAATAATTAAAACCATGAATCAAACAACTCAAATTCCGGTAGGTGGTAGGCAACATTTTATACCCAGTGAAATTATACATTTGCAAGCATCAGTCAATTATACCATGCTTTTTTTGAAAAATGGCAAAAAATTTATGGTAGCCACCCCTTTAAAAACACTAGCCAGCCGATTGGAGCCTTTTAGCTTTTTTAGAGTACATAAATCACGCTTAATAAATTTGGCTTATATAAAAAATATTTGCCCTTACAATAATACAATTGAAATGATAGATAAAAATCAATTTGAATTAGCCAGACGAAGAGTTAACAGTTTCAAAAAAGAGTTCAAATATTTTTTGAATGACTAACAATAGCTAAAACTTTTTCAAAATAAATAAAATTGCTTTAATCTGAACCTATAAATATTTGAACCGCAAAATTTGAAAATCTGAACCACAAATTTTTTAATATATTTGCTTACTATCAAATAATATTTTGGAAAACAAAAAAGCCTCAAACTGAGGCTTTTTTTACTTTTAATTTATTGTATATAAACTACATATCTAAAATCTTACGTGGCTTTTCACCTGCAGCAAAAAGTGGATATTGGTCAAATATTGTGCGAACCACTGAACGATAATAAGTGTTTGGCTTTGATACTTTTTTATTCAAAACACCTGCAGCATAACCTCTCCAAATTAACTGACTACTTTCAGCATCTAATAATGAAACAAGTATCATACCACTTCCAAAATTATAAGTTTGCGGCTTATAAGTTTCATCACTATCATATTTATTTACCCAACGATCAAGTGAAGGTTGAAAATACCCTTTGTATTGAACTCTCTCTGGAATAATACCATAACTTACCAGAAGTCCTGCATTTTCATTTGTTAATTTATAGCCCCTTGCCTTCATCTGACGACGGATTGCATCTTGTATTTCAGTGCAGATATAAGATGTATCTATTTCACAGTCAAGAAAATTATAGGTTTTATAAGTTGAAAAATCAGTGTCATAACTGTAATCATTATCCACCAAATATTTTAAAGAATTACATCCAGTCAAAATCACTGTAGAGCAAGCAAAAATCAATAAATATTTTTTCATAAACACTGAGGTAAAAATTTGTGAATAAATTTAAAAAACCAATTTAGTTATATGTATGGTATAAATCAAATAAATTTGTTAATTGTTTCAAAATTTAACATAATTTTTTTGGAAGTATTCAAAATAGGGCATTTAGTGGAAAAAAATAATTTATTCTAGAAACATACTTACAAAAATATTACCTTATAATTACGAAACTTTTATTGATAGGGTTTCATTTTTTACCAAAAAAGCTCAAATATTGAAAATTAAACGTACTACTTTTCTTAAAATGACTCTATTATTTATTGCACTAATTGGAGTTTCAATTTATGGCATACTAAAGCTGCCCCAATTTGGTGCTAAAGCTAGTGGTTTGCGAAAAAAAAGAATTTTGCTGTCTAAAAATTTTCGCAATGGCCGATTTCAAAACCTTAGCCATACGCCAGATCTTAATCCTGATTATAATTATTGGGATTTATTAAAAGAATATTTCAAAAAAAATGAAAATAAAAAACCTATTATTTCTATTCCTTCAGTAAAAACAAATTTACATTCTATTGATATTGAAAAAAATAGTGTTATATGGTTTGGCCATTCGTCGTATCTACTTATTTTTGAAGGAAAAACAATACTCGTTGATCCAGTATTTTCAGGCTACGCTGCTCCTTTTTCATGGATGCTAACTGCTTACAATGGTGCCAATGTTTATTTTCCTTCTGACTTTCCCGAAATCGATATTTTGGTGATTACACATGACCATTACGATCACCTTGACTATAAAACAGTTACAAAACTTAAGTCCAAAATAAAAACGGTAATTACATCGCTCGGTGTTGGCGAACATTTGGAGCATTGGGGTTTTGAGCCAACTAAAATAATAGAATTGGATTGGAATGAGCAACATCAAATACCCGATTTATTAATTACCTCTGCACCCACTCGACATTTTTCGGGGAGGGGCTTAAACCCAAAAACTACTCTTTGGAGCTCATTTATTTTAGCAGGAAAAAATAGTAAAATCTATGTTGGTGGCGACTCTGGTTATGACACCCATTTCAAAAAAATTGGGGACGAACATGGACCGTTCGACTTGGTTATTTTGGATGGAGGCCAATACAATATTCAGTGGAAAGATATTCATATGATTCCAGAGGAAACCGTTCAAGCAGCAATTGACCTAAAGTCGAAAAAGCTTTTTGCGGTACATTGGGCTAAGTTTACTATGGCACATCATGCTTGGAATGAGCCAGTTGAAAGAACATTAGAGGCATGTTTTGAAAAAAATGTACCCTATTTTACCGCTAAAATTGGTGAGGTAAATGATTGGGTTGATAAAACTGGAGGAGAGAAATGGTGGGTCTAAAAATATTTTTAACTTTAAAACAAATGAAAAAACTAAAATTTGCATCTTTAATATTCTTAAATTTCATATTAGGTTTTAATATAAGGTCACAAGGTAAAATCAATATGATGACCTTCAATATTCGTTATGATAACCCTAACGATGGCCGGGATCAATGGAAATTTCGAAAGGAAAACTTGGCAAGTATGTTGCCATTTTATGATATTGAAGTATGCGGCATGCAGGAAGTTTTGTATAACCAAGCTGAAGACATAAAAGCATTGTTACCCAATTATGATTATGTTGGAAAAGGTAGAACTGACGGCCATAAAGAAGGCGAATTTTCACCGATATTTTATGATGCTAAAAAGATAATTGTATTAGAAAGTCAAACATTTTGGCTAAGCCCTACACCTGAAATACCTGGAAAAGCTTGGGATGCGATGCTCCCTAGAGTGGTTACCTGGGCAAAATTGAAATACAAAAACAGTGATAAGGGGAAAAAACCATTTTATTTTTTCAATACTCATTTTGATCATTTGGGTAAAGAAGCCCGTATTAAAAGTGCAAAACTATTAGTGAAAAAGGTAAAGGAAATTGCAGGAACAAGCAAGGTAATAATCACCGGTGATTTTAATGCAACACCTAATGAAGAACCTATTAAAATTTTAAATGAACAGTTTTTTGATACTCGCCAAATAAGTAAAAGCCCCCATTTCGGGCCACAAAATAGTACTTTTAATGGCTTTACTAACAAAGAAATTGATGACCGATTAATTGATTTTATCTTTTTAAATACAAAAAATTTTAAAGTACTTAAACATGCAACTTTAAGTAACACTTGGGGAGGGCTGTTTGCCTCCGACCACCATGCCGTAATGGCAAGAATTGACTTTAATTGATATTAAATTTTAATCATCAATAAATAAAAGCCATTTTATATTTTTTATAAACTTTCAGATTTTATTTCTTATGAAAAAACATTCAATTCTTCTGATTATTTCACTTTTTTTTCAAGAAGCAAAAGCTCAACATGAATTGGAAAATTCGACAAAAATCCAATCGATTTTATCTGAAGTCGATTCAGCTTTTTCAGCTTTTCAAATTAAAAATTACCTTCCAAGTGTAAGTTATGCCATTATAAAAGATGGTAAAATTATTCATGAAAATTATAAGGGAAAAATAAACTATAAAAGCAATAAAATTGCTGATAATCAATCGGTTTACAGAATTGCTTCCATGAGCAAAAGCTTTGCTTCAGTGGCTATATTGCAATTACGTGATGCGGGCAAGTTAAAGTTGGACAATCCTGTTTCCATGTACATTCCGGAATTGAAAGGCCAAAAATACTCAAAAGATTCACCTGAAATAACTGTGCGACATTTGCTTACTCATGCCGCCGGCTTTCCAGAAGACAACCCTTGGGGCGACCGACAATTGGGTATTTCTGAGGCTAAAATGTTGGCAATGTTCAAAAGAGGCCTTAGCTTTTCAAATGAACCTGGCGTTGCTTATGAATATAGCAATATGGGTTTTGCCATGCTGGGTTATATTATAAAAAAAGTGTCGGGCCAAAGCTACCAATCGTATATTATTAATAAAATTTGGAAACCTTTGGGCATGAACAATACCTTTTGGGAGTACGATAAAGTTAATGATAATAAACTAGTTAAGGGTTATCGATGGCTTAACAACCAGCAAATAGAACAGCCTATGGAGCATGATGGGGCTTATGGTATAATGGGTGGAATGCTTACCACCATTGAAGATTTTAGTAAGTATGTGGCTATGCATCAATCGGCTTATGAGGCCAATTCAATTTATCCTAAAATATTAAAGCGAAGTTCTATTAAAGAAATGCACCAGCCTTGGAATTTTAATATTTTAAATACTAAAATGAAATCAATTTCTGGTCAGCCTTGCCCAACGGTATCAGCCTATGGTTATGGGCTTCGTTGGGATAAAGACTGTGATGAAAAAACAGGAATTGGCCATTCTGGGGGCCTACCAGGCTTCGGCTCCAATTGGAAAATATTGCCAGAATATGGAATTGGTATTGTTACTTTTGCCAATGGAACTTATGCGCCCACATCAGCCATTAATAGCCAAATATTATCATTTCTTGTTGAAAATGCTAATCTTAAACCTAAACCCTTCTCTGTTACTCCAATCTTAAAACAACGTCAAAATGAACTTTTAGCCCTGCTCCCAAGCTGGGAAAATGCAGAGAAATCAAATATCTTCGCAGTAAATTTCTTTCTAGACTACTTCCCAAATTTGCTGAAATCTGAGGCTGAGCCCATTTTCAAAAAAGCTGGTAAAATACTGAAAGTGAATGAGATAGTCGCTGAAAATGCCTTGAGAGGTACATTTATTTTAGAAGGAGAATATTCAAATATTGAAATAAGCTTTACACTTTCCCCCGAAAATCCAGCTTTGATTCAAGAATACAATATCAAGTAATAAGTTTGAACTCTACTTTATGTTAAACTCTCAATAAGTGTGGTCGTACTTATATTTCGAAAAAAGGTCGGGTTAGCTAACAGTGTTCCTTAAAAATAACCTGTAATTACTTCTTGTATTTTTTTCATTGGCACTATAAATGGTTTTTTTGTTATTGTAACAGCTATTTTAGTTTGAGGGCTTAAAGCATCTGAAATTACTTGATAATTGCCCTGAACAGCCCCTACCAATGTTTTCAAACTAAAAGTACCTTTAATTGAATCGCCAGTAAAAACTCCACCTTTTGCTTTAATTTCTTGGTTTGCATTAATCACAAACTCATTTGATTTGCCAGGGTAGTCGATATTGAATGAGGCCATAAATTATTAAAATTATTTTTTAAGAGTAGGAACATTTATTTTGAGAATAGCTATAAATACAATTTTTCAAAATTAGCCGAATAATGTGGAATTGCAATCTCTGGTTCTTCAATTTCAGGGTGCCACATTTTTTCCAATTCAAAGCTGTAATATCCTTTATAACCACCATTTTGCAATAAACTTATTGCCTCTTTTAATGGTGAAATACCAACACCTAAAAGTACATATTTATGGTTCTCATTTTCAATTAAACCATCTTTAATATGTGTATGAAAAATGTATTTTTTCAAAGTTTGAAATACCTCTGATGGAGGCTCTTTAGTGACCGACCACATATTCCAAATATCCCAAATAAGGCCAACATTATGACTTTCGGTACTTTGCATAATTTTCAAAAGCATATCTTTATAAATTACTTTGCCATGGCTTTCCATTAATATTTTCACTTTTGAGCCTTTTGCAAAATCACCTAATTCAATTAAGCTGCTAATAATACTATCTATTGTTTTGCTTTCATTTTGCTCTTTTGGCAAATCATTAGGAAAAACTCTCACAAAAGGACAATTTATTTTCTCAGCAAGCTCAATAAACCTTTTGGCGTGATCAATATTTTCTTGCTTCTTTTTTTGATCCAAAAAGTGCAAATTAGCCGATGAACCGAGGTCAATAATTTGAAGATTTTTGTCTTTTATTTTCTGATTTGAAATATTTACAGCTTCTTTATTGGCAAATTCAGGGCAAAGGGGTAAATCAAGTTGGCGTTGCAAGCCTCTAATTTCTATACCTTTATAACCATTTTTAGAGGCTATCTCTATAATTTTATCAAAGCTCCAATCGGGGCAACCTAATGTTGAAAAAGAAAGTTTGGGTCTTCGTTTTTTTAATTTAAAAGTTGAAATGGATCCTGTTACGGCAATCATTCCCAAGCTGTTTTTGATAAAATCTCTTCTCGAATTAATTTGCATTTTTCAAATAATTTAAAACTAAAATTAGCCAAAATAATGTTAAAAACAATTTTATAAAAGAAATTCCCTTCAAATAAGAAACTAGTTACATGCTAGGATAATTTTATCAAAAATTTATTCTAATTTAACATTTCAAATAAATAAATTTATGTGTAAATTAAAGACTTTCCTATTGCTGGCTATTTTTTCAATAGCCACCTCCGTAATTTCAAAGCCCAAACCAAAACCTCTAGTTGTTTTTGTATGTGGCGACCATGAGTATTCAGGTGAATTTACTTTACCATTGATAGCCAAAGAGTTAGAGGCAAATTATGGTTTTCGTACTAAAGTCTTAAAGTCGTATCCAGATCAAAATTCAGAGAAAAATATACCCGGTTTAGATGCCCTAAAGGACGCAGATTTGGTAGTTTTCTTCTTACGATGGAGGCTTTTACCACCCGACCAGCTTGCAATGATAGACGAATATTTGAAAACAGGTAAGCCAGTAATGGGATTTAGAACAAGTACACATGCATTTAATTTTCCGAAAGGCCATGAATCAGAGCGTTGGAATGCATTTGGAGAGTTTGCACTAAACGCCCCTCCAGGTTGGGGCAAGTCGGGTCATACACATTATGGGCACATGAGCACAACTGATGTTTATGGTATTGAAGCTAGTGCTAACCACCCTATTATGACTGGCATTGATCCAAATTTTCATTTGGCATCTTGGCTTTACCGAGTATTGCCAAGTTATCCGACAAAAGGTTCTGAATGGCTTTTAATGGGTAAATCTGTGAATCCCGACAAAGCAGCCATTGACAATCCTATAGCTTGGGTTGGAAAAAATTCATTTGGAGCAAAGGTTTTTACAACCACAATTGGACACCCTGAAGACTTTGCCGTTGAAAGCTTTCAGCACTTGATTATCAATGCGATACACTTCCAAGTTGATAAGAAAGTGCCTAAAAAATGGAAAGGTAAAATCGACATTAACGTACCTTATCGAGGGATGGTGAGTTCAAAATAGTGGAGAGTTAACAATTTAGGTTGATAAGTTTTAAGGATAAATTTCCCTTAAAATTGCTTTTAGATTTTACATTAAGAGTTTTACATTTTACATTAAAAAAATTCATGAAACTACTATTTTTTGTCTTAACTATTTTAACTTTTACCTCAACCTCCTTCCAGCCTATTCCGCCTCAATTATTAAAAATTGAAATGGGAACTCATATTTCAATGGTGGGTGGTAACCTAGGTTCAAGAATGATAAATTTCGATTATTTTGAAACGGAATTACATTTGCGGTTCCCTGATAATCAGCTTATTGTACGTAATATGTGTGACGGGGGGGATACACCTGGTTTTAGGCCGCATTCAGCAAGAAAAACCTCTTGGACTTTCCCTGGAGCCGAAAAGTTTCAAACCGAATATGCCAATCCGTCCGATAATCAAGGGCATTTTCCCTACCCAGATGAGTGGTTAACAAATTTGAAAACAGATATTGTAATTGGTTTTTTTGGCTATTCCGAATCATTTAAAGGGCTGGCTGGTTTACCAAATTTTAAAGGCGAATTACAGGCTTTTATCAACCACACAAAAAGTCAAAAATATAACGGTAAAAAAGCACCACAATTAGCAATTGTTTCATCTATTGCTTTTGAAGATTTATCAAAAAAATACGATTTGCCTAATGGAGTAAATGAAAATAAAAACCTCCAATTATACGCATTGGCAATGAGGGAAATATGTGCAAAAAATAAAGTCCCATTTGTGGATGCTTATGCTACCTCAAAAAAATGGTATGCTGATACTGAAGAATATTTGACTATCGATGGCCAACAATTAACTGATTTGGGCTATAAAAAATTCTCTCAATTACTTATTAATGAGTTAATTGGAAAAAACTTAACCACAACTGGAATAGATATTGATTTTGTAAAAAAGGCAGTTGACGAAAAAAATTGGTTTTGGCATAATGACTATAAAATACCCAATGGTGTACACGTATATGGACGTAGGTACGACCCTTTTGGCCAAGATAATTATCCTGCCGAAATAGAGAAAATACGTCAAATGACCGCAATTCGTGATACAGCAATTTGGATGGCGGTGCATGGTCAAGAAATGGACTTGGCTGCTTCTGATGCCAAAACTAGAAAGTTGCCACCAGTGAAAACCAACTATGACCCTGGTAAAAACGGTAGCCTAAAATACCTGTCTGGGGAAGAGGCAATTGCAAAAATAAAAATCGATCCTGATTATAAAATTGAACTTTTTGCATCAGAGGCAGAATTTCCTAATTTAATAAAACCTGTGCAAATGGCTTTTGATACTAAAGGTCGTCTTTGGGTAGCTTGTATGCCAACTTACCCGCATTGGAAGCCTGGCGACCCACGACCCAACGATAAATTAGTGATTTTAGAAGATACCAATAATGACGGAAAGGCAGATATAGAGAAAGTATTTGCCGACCATTTGCAACTTCCTTTGGGTTTTGAGTTTGCTCCCGAAGGTGTATATGTTTCGCAAGGTACCAATTTGATGTTATTGACCGACACGAATGGCGATGATAAAGCGGATAAAAGAGAAATTATTTTAAGCGGATATGACGACCATGATACCCATCATAATAGCCATTCCTACACAATGGATCCGTCTGGTGCTTTTTATTCTGGCGAAGGCGTATTTCTACATACAAATATTGAAACACCCTATGGCACTGTTAGAGCTACAAATGGAGGCTATTACCGTTATAGTCCTCAATTAAAAAAGCTAGAACGAACTGCACAAATACCTATTCCAAATCCATGGGGTGTACTTTTTGACGATTGGGGGCAGCCATTTTTCGCAGAAACATCAAGCCCCGATGTTCGTTGGCTCATGCCAAGCACAACTTTTCCTCGATATGGCGAAAACAACCAAAAGTCGGACCAATTGATTCAGAAAGAACATATGGTGAGGCCAACCTCTGGGATAGAATTGATTTCGAGTCGGCACTTTCCAGATGATGTACAGGGAGATATGTTGATAAATAATACGATTGGTTTTTTAGGCACCAAACAACATACTTTGAAAGACGATGGGACAGGCTATAAAAGCCACCATGTAAAAGATTTGATAGTGAGTGACGACCGAAATTTCCGACCAGTAGATTTGGAATTTGCACCTGATGGCTCTCTGTTTATTATTGACTGGCATAACATACTTATTGGCCATATGCAACACAACGCACGTGATCCTTTGCGTGACCATGAGCATGGTCGAGTGTATCGCATTACCCATAAAACCAGGCCATTAGTTACCCCTGCAAAAATAGATGGGGCATCTATTGACCAACTTTTAGACAATCTAAAACTTCCAGAATACCGAAGCAGATACCGAACAAAAAGCGAACTTAGAGCTAGGCCAGCCAAAGAAGTATTACCAAAATTGACCAATTGGGTAAATAATTTAGATAAGAATGATCCTAATTATGAGCACAATATGTTGGAAGGTTTATGGGTTTCTTGGGGGTTAAATAAAGTGGATCAACCACTTTTAAGAAAACTATTAAAAGCCAATGATTATCGAGTTAGAGCTGCTGCAGTAATGGTATTAAGGTACACGGGGCATCAAGTTATTGATCAGCCCCAGCTTTTAATGCAAGCTGTGAAAGATGAAAATAGCAGAGTGAGATTAACTGCAATTGTAGCGAGTTCATGGTTGGAAAAGTCAAAAGGTTTACCAATTTTGGCCGAAGCTAAAAAGAAACCTTTGGATAGTTGGATGGCTGGAACGCATGAAAAAGCAACCGCACATTTATCAGGAATAAACGTGAGAAAGTTAAAAGAAGAAGCCATAGTTTCCAGATTGAAGGGGCCAGACTTGGAATTGTATAAATTAGGTAAAACCATCTATGCAAAAGATGGCTATTGCCAAACTTGCCACCAACCTGATGGAAATGGGCTAACTGCATCACAGTTTCCACCTCTTAACGGTGGCACAAAGTGGGTACTAGGAAATGAGGAACGTTTAATAAAATTAGTATTAAAAGGAGTTATGGGGCCAATGGAGGTAAATGGGCGTACCTACCCCGGTCAAGTGCCAATGACGCCTTTTGGAGGCTTACTCAATGATAAAGAAACCGCAGCAGTACTCACTTATGTGCGCAACTCCTTTGGGAATAACGCTAGTCCAATAAAGCCAGAAAAAGTAAAAGAAGTGAGAGCAAAAATTAAAGAAAAAAAGGACTTTTATTCACCTGAAAAATTATTAGAGGAGCATCCTTGGGAAAAGTTTTTGGTGAATTAAATACCTTTTGAGAAATATGAAATGTTGAAAAAATAGCAACCTTTGTCGGTTGCTTTTTTGTTTGATATATAGATAAATTTTATTGGCTATTTCGGCTAAACACATTTTCTAACTCAGCAATGAAATTATTGATTTAGCCTTTTGATAATTAAGCTAAAAAGTAACCTTTTGGACTATTGATTTATAGTTTATATTTCTTTTACTTTGAAAATTATTTAGCGATAATAAAACCGCAGATGAAAAAGCCCAAAACCGAAGGTTTGAGTTTATTAAAATTGATTATTTAAAAAGTGAAAACGAAAACAAAATGAAAAAACTACTCTTAGTCTCTCTCATGGCATTAGCCATACAAACCCAAGCCCAAAATGTGGGTATTGGCAACCCAACACCAACCGAAAAGTTGGATGTAACAGGTAACATTAATGTAACAGGTACCATCAAAGCCAATGGGTTGGATGGTACAGCTGGGCAGGTATTAATGAAAAATGGTACAGGTATATTGGCCTGGGGCGATATGTGTGATTATAAAAATTTTAAAGTATTTGAATATACTAATTTTAATGAAATTCAAACCTTTATCGTGCCTGCCAATATAACCAAGTTGAAAATACAAGCTTGGGGCGGTGGAGGTAAAGGTAATGGTATTAGTGGATCTATAAGCATGGGAGGTGGTGGAGGAGGTGGAGGCTATATTGAAGGTGTTGGTGTGGTGAATCCTGGTTCAACCATAAATGTGGTAGTTGGAGTTGCTGCTTCTACCTCAATTACGAATAGTTCAGTATCTTATGCTTCAAATCCTATTTGGTCTTTTTTTGCTTATGGGGGAGCCAATAGTGTGTATGATGCAGGTTTAACGAGGATAGATCTTGGAGCTGGTGGTACATGGGGAGCTTCAAATTCAAGTACCTATATTGGTATTCAAGGTGAATCAGGTAAGCCTACAATATTAAGGTTCGATCAAGTTTCAGCTACTGAATTTGGAAAATCAGTTATTGACGGAAATGGCGGAAACGCTGGAAATACTACCGCTACAGGAGGCCTAGGAGGCTATTTATTTGTAAATAATACAACTTTTGCTATACTTTCTCAAGCAGCAGGTACTAACGGAAAAGTGCCAGGTGGTGGTGCACCATCGCAATCAGTTAGCAATTCTGGTGGTAAAGGCAGGGTTATTATCTTTTGGTAAATCAATACTTATTAGAAAAGCCTAAATATCTTAATTTTTGATAAATATTTTTTTATTTTTTAATGTAAATTGCATTTCAAATATTATTTTAAATATTTGATTGTCAACGCTTTTAAACAAAAACATGAAAAAACTACTTATCATCTCTCTCATGGCCATAGCCATACAAGCCAAAGCCCAAAATGTGGGTATTGGTACTTCTACTCCTGCATTTGCATACAAATTGCATGTACATGGAGGTGAAGGCTCCAGTGATGCCAGTTTTGGCCTTACCAATGGTACAACTACTGATGCCAATAACAGAGGTGCAAGATTTCGCATGAATAGTAGCGACCTTTTAATATCCAATAATGAAGCAACAGGTAAATTGAGTTTAGCAACAGCATTTAACCAAAGGCTTACTATTATGAGCAACGGCAAAGTAGGTATTGGTATACTTTCACCAAGTTCAGCAGCTCTTTTGGAAGTAGACGGTCAAGTAAAAATTAACGGAGGAAGCCCAGGAGCAGGTAAAATTTTAGTAACTGATTTAAATGGACTAGCAACTTGGCAAAACAGCACCAAATATACCTCAATTGTACCACCCGGCTGTCAATTTTTGGCAAATGCTACAGATGTCTTCGCCAAAATTGTTGATTTAGGAACATTTACTAAAGATGACCTAGATACAAAAATAGAATTGATGTTCCAAACACACCTTAAATACTTAGCTGTTTCTGGTGCTTTTGGTGTTCAATATGAATTGCGTATAGATAATTTAGCGACTACAAATGGAAATGCTAGAGCTAGTGCGCAAATTGTTGGTCAGCCTATAAATACAAGTATATTTGGTCTTTTTACAGGTCTATCAACAGGTATTCATACTGTAAGTATATGGACAAAAGCCTCATCAATAGGTGGCACTGCTACTAATGTTTTTTATGATTCAGGCTGCTGGGATTCAACTAATTTAACCGTAAAAGAAACTTTTTAATTTTTTTAAAATGAAAAATAAAATATTCACAACCTTGCTTTTAACCCTTATAATAGGCTTAAAGCAAAGCATAGCTCAGCTTTACAACCAAGGCTCAGAAGTAACCATACAGTCTGGTGCAACAGTAACTGTGGAGGGCGATTTTTACAATAAAGCCTCGAGCAATTTCAAAAATGCTGGTACTTTAGAAATTAAAAACTATGTAACCAACGACCAGCCGATGACGGACGACTTCGGCGGCTATTGGAT
>JANMZR010000289.1:0-8996 GCA_031383555.1 Cytophagaceae bacterium
CAGGAGTAATAATATTAAAAGAAGTTGGCCTGAACTGTATTCTTTTGCCTACCATAAATATAATTATGGACGAATTGTATTAATTTATGTATTATTGCGCATAATTATCTAGATTTACCGAAAATGAATTTATTATGAAAAAATTAAATCTTTTTCTTTTTTTAATAATTTGTGGACTAACAAGCAAAGCACAGTTTCTTGATATTAGCAATAATAAAGGGATGATATTGCCGGTAGTTCCCAATGTCAATACCATAAACAATCCCAGTGAGGGTTTGATTTTATATAATCAAAATACAAAATCTCTCAATTTCAACAATGGTTCAAATTGGCAAAATTTATATTCAACTAGCTTATTGACAGGTTCTGACTCTATAACTTATACAATTAGTGGTATAGGTAATTTTCAAACTGGTTCGTTTCAGTTAATAAGTTTGGAACACGGTGCGCAAAATAATCGCAATATGTCTACTCCAGGAACCACATATAGTGTTTTTGTTAACGACTTAACCTTTACCAAATTACTTGACGCTAATTCTTGGGTATTTAATAGAAATACTTTTAGTGGAGCAGTTGCCCAAACTATAGAATTCAAGTTTTTCAAACCCAACACTCTACTGCCTTATTATTCTATAAAGCTTAATGAATGGGTGGTTTCACGGTACTATTTTAATATTGCAAGTTCTGGGATTGTTGAACAAATTTCTATAAATTTTACAAAAATTTCTATTAAAGATTGGGTGAGAAATAATGGTTTTACATATGATATTAGTACAAGAATTCTAACGAATGGCCCATATAATTGATTCAAACAAGTACTCCATAGCCGAGTCTCCCCTTTTTTGGGGGACTCGGCGACCTTCGGAGCTGAAACATTAGTGGTTTCATCTATGTAAAAAGCCAGTAAATGATTAGAAAAAAATGGAAAATAAGTGATTGAAAATCAAAAAGATAGTCCCTCCATAAAACGCAGCGTCCCCTACGGGAGACACTGCTCAGGAGTAAAAAGTTGATTCCATTGGGCTAGTCTGGCACTTTTCAACAACCTCCATTCCTTGGCAAAGCATAAATCACGCTGCCCTCAGCCATGGTTGGTAAAAAATAAAATCTATCAATTCCAACCAAAATAGTCGTGGTTGTGCCATTTCGGTCAACCACACAACAGGTTTCAATTATAAACTAAGAAAAAAGTAGTCAATTTGAAAGTGCGGAGGTGGTTGGCCGAAAAGGCCTAACCATGGCGAAAGCTGAGATTTTGAAAATTGAGTAAATGTTTGCAAGGACACAAACAATGGCAGTGTTATTATGATTTCAAATAAATCAAATCAAAATACATCAACCTTGTTTGCAGTTCATCCGTTTTAGATAATCCTGTAAATTCTTTTTCTTGTTCTTCAGTACTAAATAATTCAATAAAACCATTTTCTGTATAATACTTCAATGGCCTTTCTTTATTGTACGAGTCCACAACTATAAAACGACAGCCTGTTTTATTATTTTTATCCACAAACCAAGCTTTGATAAAATCCATAAGCTGTTCACCAAGTCTTTTTTGCTCATTTTCAACCTTTCTGAAATTTTTATTTACACCTAATCGTCCTATTAAAACTGCTGGGTAACTTTTCATTTGTTTTTGCCTTGGAATCTCTTTAGTTACTTTTTTCTTTCTACTATTGGGCAAAAAAGTGGTTTTTATACTGTCATTAGAAACAGTAAAAGCACAAATTATTATTAAAGGGCTTTCATCAAGAGTAAAACAGTATGACTTACCCAACAACTCACCTGTATAATGTAATACATCATTTTTGAAGAAATCGTTTAAATCCGAATCCCCACAATCAAATGGCTCACAAATAGAAAGGATTGAATCGGTGATGGGCTGAAAAGTACATTTTTCAAGTAAAAAACCCAAAGCTATTGATTTAGAATTTTGCTTTTGCTAATATTTTAGCAGCAATATTTTGTTGCTCAGAAAAATTAATTGTACCTTTTAGGACAGCGTTTTTTGCAACATTTTTTTCAAATGTAGTAGCAACTTTACCCTTCAAAACAGGAACTGATTTTATTGCAATTGCCATAGTATTAATTAATATTTTTACAAAACTAGATAAAAATGGGCATAAATAAAAATACTAAGGCCTTGGTTCTCGTGCCTCGGTAAGGCAGCACGATAAGTTTTACTCCCGAGCCGAGTCTCCCCTTTTTTGGGGGATTCGGCGACCTTCGGAGCTGAAACATTAGTGGTTTCATCTATGTAAAAAGCCAGTAAATGATTAGAAAAAAATGGAAAATATGTGATTGAAAATCAAAAAGATAGCCGCTCAGAAAAACGCAGCGCCCCCTACGGAAGACACTGCTCAGGAGTCCCAAGAAGTGAATATTGTGCTGCTAAACTTTTTGCATTAGTTGTGCTGTTTCGGCCAACCAAATGTGGCAAGAAATTACAAGATTGACAGAGGTTTTTCTAGCAAATAAATGAAAAATTTAGGAGCTATTTTTTGGTGGCTAAAAGGTGCAATAATGACATAAGTAAAAAAGAGGCAGTCTTTTAAGATAGCCTCTTTTTCTAATTTTCAGCACCTTAATTTAATTTGGTTTTTTAACCGTACTAATTTGAAGTGTTACCGCAGTTTGCGCCAATAATCTGCCATTAATAGAGGCCCCAGTTTGTAAATTAATGCCTGTCTGCCCCAAAATAATTCCCTCAAAATGACTGGTTGTGCCTAAAGTAACTGCTCCGGCAGTCTGCCAAAAAATATTTTTTGCTTGTGCACCCCCTTTTAAGATAATTTTTACGGCAGAACTCATATTAAGCGTACCATCTATCTGGAATATCCAAACATCATTGCTGCCACCAGAAATTGTGATATTCTTTGGTACAACTACATTGCTCGTCCATTTATACAAACCTGATTTAAGCGTGAGGCCACCGATATTTCCCGCCCCCAAATTCAAATAATTCGGATTAACCCGGCCAGCGGCATCAGTATAAGCAGCCTGCATATTGCCAACAGCAGTAGTTAGTCTGCTGGCATTGGTTAATCGACATGGAAGTGGCCCCGCTGCATCCACTGAATAGATATTCCCTGTCACTTCCGAACATGGGACAAGAATTGCTGAACCTGAAATTGGGCTTGCACCAATATCACCAGTAATCGAGGAGGGAGATACATCAGTAATTCCAGTTTTTGAAAGTACTACAAAATTTCCTGCAAGGCCAAGGTTTACCGCTTTCAAGCCTCCACTAGGTTTTATAGCTGCGTTTTCTATTGGCAACAACTCAGAAGACAGATTTTGCTCCCGTAATGCATTCACATCCTCTTTTTTACAACTTCCCATTAACATCACCAAAAGCATCGCTGCGATTGGGTAACCTTTTACCATTTTCATAATAGACTCATTAAATTATGACATTATTATCATAGCACAAAGGTCAAATTATTTAAGATGGTAAATATTACAAAATTGTGTAGAAAAATTACATTATTCACAGATTCTCGTTTTACGGGGACTCTATTTTCTATTTTTTAAAAATCCTCCAAAATAAAATTTTAGGAGTAATCTACTTTGGTAGCATATTTTGCTTTGGGAAACAGTGGGTGTTTCAAATGAGCTCAAATAAATCAAAATACATTCCAATGGGCAGAAGAAGCAATTTATTATTTTCCACCCCCAAACCGTAACCCAGCGGATATTTGAATTACATTGTTTTTTGCATCGGCACTTGTAAACGTGGGCTTTTGTAAACTTGAAAGGCTTTTATAAATTTTAGCCAAACTCACATTGTACCTACCACTAATCAATAGATTTTTTATGGGATGCAGCTCTACTCCCAATGCATATCCGTAATCATAGCGATTGTATAAATCTAATATTTTATTTGCTGCCCCTAAATTTATCGGACTTGCATCGGTACTGGCCGCCTGTGCCGACACCAAAATAGCTGTTTGTGCTCCAATTTGCAATTGTACAAATTTAGTGATATTTATACCCATTAGCGGACTCAATATCACGTAATCAAGGTTTACATTGCCAGTATTTACGGCCGTTTTAAAATTATAGCCTTGTCTCGAAAATATCAATTCCGTTCGGCTGCTGATCAATTTTTTTGAACTTGGCGACAAAAACACGCCAGCATGGAACCCCGAATGACTACTTGCATTAATTTCCTTTGCATTAGAAATATTTGCAAAATTGAGCCCTGCTTTTATTCCAAATTGTGCACTTGCAATAGATGGGCAAAAGAAGACAATAAAGATTATAAGTTTTTTCATGATTTTATATTTTAACAATTACCTGATAATGAAGTAAATATACAGATAGAATTGACAAAATAGCAATATTAATTGATTAAGTGGTAGTATTAATAATTCTGTGGCCTTATATTCAGAAGGTGCTAAAGCTTACTAACAACTAATTTGAGATAGGAGTACAAACACGGACATTCCGACCGCTTAAGAAGGATAAGTGGTTTTTTTAATAAAATTTTACAAAACAAATAAATACCTAAAGCCCCAAATTACTAAAATGAAACACATTAATATTTAAGCATCTTGTTCCTTCAGTTAGGAACCTAAACTTAATGCCATTAATTTTGAAGAAATATTACTAATTTATTTCTATCGTTTTCATGCAATGGTCTTCCCTATTTTCAAATAAACGCCTCGGGTCTAATAATGAGGCCACTACTGGGCAATCGTTGCGAAACGAATACCTTAAAGATTACGACAGGCTTATATTCTCGTCACCTTTTCGAAGATTACAAAATAAAACTCAGGTTTTCCCACTTCCTGGGCATGTATTTGTGCATAATCGCCTCACGCATAGCCTCGAAGTAGCTTCTGTTGGGCGCTCTTTAGGCCAAATGGTCGGTGAGGAAATTGCCAAAAAATATCCCAATCAATCCGACGACTTTCGGGAGTTTTACAAATACCAGCTTTCAACGGTAATAGCAACCGCTTGCTTAGCGCATGATATTGGCAACCCGCCTTTTGGGCATTCAGGTGAAGAAGCTATTCGTACATTTTTTGAAAACCTGACGGGTAATTCTAAGCAAATATTTTCCTCACAACTAACTGATAATCAACAGAAAGATTTCTTATTTTTCGAAGGGAACGCCAACACTTTCAGGTTGCTTACGCATAGTACTTTAGGCCTTCATCGAATGGCTTATACCACCTTGGCGAGTATAGTAAAGTACCCAAGTTCATCACAATTTGGGTTTAATAAAAGTAGTATTTCTACCAAAAAATCAGGTTTTTTTGATGCTGATATTGCCAACTACAAAACCATTTCAAAAGAACTTGGCTTACCGAAAATAGAAAACGAAAAAGAAATTTATGCACGCCATCCTTTTGTATATTTGATGGAGGCGGCTGACGATATTTGTTATCGGATAATCGACTTGGAGGACGCAGCAAGGCTTAAAATATTAACATTTGAACAAGTTTTTGATTTGCTGAAAGGTGTTGTTGACCCCGAAAATTTACCAAAAATTGAGGCCAGCTTAAGCAAGCAAAATCTTGATAATCAGCGGCTATCTTATTTAAGAGCAATAATAATTAACCAATTGGTGCAGCAATGCACAGCAGTGTTTATGCAAAATGAAGTTGCTTTGCTTGAGGGTCGACTAAACCAATCTTTAATTGATTTATTACCTGAAAACCAGCTCAATGGCATCAAGAAAATTGATGAAATTTCAATAAAATTAATTTATAATGACAAGGCTGTAGTTGAAATTGAACTGGCCGGATATAATGTAATTGGCGGCCTTTTGGAGGAGTTTTTTGAGGCGATTATTTCTCCAGAAAAGAAAAAATCGAAAAAACTTTTGGCATTAATACCGCCACAATTTGATGTGAAAAATGAATCTTTTTACGAAAAAACCTTAGCGGTTGTCGACTATATTTCGGGTATGACAGACCTGTTTGCAATTGATTTATTCAGAAAATTGAAAGGAATCTCGGTTTGATGGCTGAGAGAAGCCAAAGCCAAATTTAGATTTATTAAAACCAAACATATTTAGCATATATTCATAATTTTAAACTAAAATGTCAAAAATTCAACAAACTATTTTATTGCTAATACTTGGAATATCAGATGCTTATATGATTAGCCACCCAAATTTATTGGGCAAAATCGGCATCAGGGTGTATAAGTATAGTATGTTCAAAACATTCCCAGCCGCTTTAATTACAGTAATTGGCACGCTGGTAGTTTGTGCTATAATTAGCTATTTTCTTCAAAGTAAAGCTGGTAAAAACTGGGCAAAATACCTGCTTATTTTTTTCCTAATCATTGCTTTAGCAATATTTATGGATGTATTTTTCAAGTTTTCATCGGGCTCCTATGCACATACGGGAAAGGTGTTTAAGTTTGGCATGCATTTGTTTCCAATTTTAATCATCTATATATTTGGCAATGGCCTTTGGGAATGGATAAAAGGCAGTAAAAAAATTGTAGATTCTATTTAACAAAGTTCTCCACAGGTCATAGACTCCGTGAGGTTCTGTGAATAAACTTGTTAAAAAGTCTGTCTGCAGGACTTTTTAATTATATTTATTTTTGGGAATTAGTTATCTATTTCAAATTGGCCGGCAGCCGTTGCTGATATTAGGCCCCAAAATTCAACTATGAATAAACCCTATCTGCAAAAGGCAGCCGGCTTTTGTGCTTATCAAGAGCGCACGCAAGCAGAAGTGCGTGATCGCCTTTATGAATGGGGAATTCGTGATGATGAAGCTGAGGAAATGATTGTTTACCTCATTGAAAACAACTATTTGAATGAGGAGCGTTTCGCCAAAGCTTATGCTGGTGGTAAATTTCGGATGAACCAATGGGGCCGAGTTCGAATAAAACATGAAATGCGCTATAAAGGTCTATCTGATAATTGCATAAAAATTGGACTTGCCGAAATTGATGAAGACGATTATTTGGAAGCCATAAAAAAAATGATCAATAGAAAAGCCAATAAAGATGATTTTGAAAACCCCTATTTAAAAAAACATAAACTTGCTCGCTATATTATTGGCAAAGGTTATGAACAAGAGCTCGTTTGGAGGCTTTTGGATGAAAAAGAATGACAATTAACATGTTTTCATTTTTTCATTGAATTCAATTTCATTTATTTACCTCCAAATATAATTCGATTATGAGGCAAATATTATTCCTCTTATATTTACATAAACTATTAAGTACAAAATGTCAAAGCAATCAGAATTTATTGAAGAAATAAGGGCTGCCTATACTTTCAAAGGCGATACAATGACCATGGGTGCCGCTATGTTAGACGGCCAAGTAATGTTAGATGCAACAATAAGACTGCCATTAAAAACCATGAATAGGCATGGACTTATTGCAGGTGCTACTGGCACGGGCAAAACCAAAACCCTTCAAGTAATTGCGGAAGCACTTAGCAATGCCTCCATCCCTGTTTTAATGATGGACATAAAAGGCGACCTCAGTGGCATTGCCATGAAAGGTGAGGCCAATGAGAAAATAATTCAACGATTCACAAATGTTGGTTTAGAATACAATCCAGCTGGCTTTCCTGTTGAATTCCTCACTATTTCTGAAGAAAAAGGCACTAAAATGCGCTCTACAGTTACAGAGTTTGGCCCTATTTTACTCTCGAAAATATTAGGATTAAATGAAAATCAGGAAGGCATCGTTTCTGTAATATTCAAATATTGTGATGATAATAAATTGCCCCTTCTCGACCTTAAAGATTTTATAAAAGTACTTCAATATGTTAGTAATGAAGGCCGCAAAGAAATTGAAATTACTTATGGCAAAATAGTAACCACCTCAACCGGTACAATTTTACGAAAAGTAATTGAGTTACAACAACAAAAAGCTGACGATTTTTTTGGTGAGCGATCATTTGAGGTGGATGATTTGATGCGTATTGCCGACGACGGCCGTGGGATGATTTCAGTGATGCGAGTAACAGATTTGCAAGACCGTCCAAAGTCATTTTCAACATTTATGCTGAGCCTTTTAGACGAACTTTATGGGTCTATGCCCGAGGAAGGTGATTTGGACAGACCAAAACTTGTTATTTTCGTGGATGAGGCTCATTTACTATTTTCAGAGGCCAGCTCCGCTTTACTACAAAAAATAGAAACCGTAATTAAGTTAATTCGAAGTAAAGGAATTGGCATATTTTTCTGCACTCAAAACCCAACAGATGTACCAGCACCCGTATTGGCACAGCTTGGTTTGAAAGTACAACATGCTTTACGAGCTTTCACAGCTGCCGATCGTAAAGCCATTAACCTAACAGCTGATAACTACCCAATTACAAAGTATTATAAAACCGAGGACCTCATTACACAATTGGGCATCGGTGAAGCTTTTATTACTGCACTTAACGAAAAAGGTATTCCCACACCGTTGGTTCATGCTCAATTGATAGCGCCAACTTCAAGAATGGGTATTTTGGAAGATGTTGAAATTGATGTTGTAATTGCAAGATCGAAAATAAAAGAAAAATATGATGAGGTAGTCGATACTGACAGTGCTTATGAAATACTCACCGAAAAATTGGAGGGCGCAATGGCTAAAGCTGAAAGCGTAATTAACATAGGAACACTAGAAAAAGTTATGAAAAATCCAATAGTTAGGCAAGTAGGTCGCACTGCTGCTACTATTATAACTCGCTCAATATTAGGGGCTTTGGGTATGGGTGGTAAAAGGAAATGGTTTTAATATTTATAATAATAGATCGAATAAACCAAGGTATTTATTAATGGTCACTTAAAACTAGTATGTTTTCAGCTAAGTGGAGTCTAATTCCCTAGCATGGTTTTTTTTCTATTTCCCCCAATAAAAGGGTATTTTTTTACTATATATTCGAATTCATATCTACTGGCGAATCCCAAAATGATTTCATCCAATTAATACTATTTACTACCAACTTCTTTACAGGAAATCAAATTATTTTTGCAAAATTGTTATGCATGCATACTATTTTTTTATAACTTCACATTCTCAAA
>JANMZR010000292.1:0-1877 GCA_031383555.1 Cytophagaceae bacterium
ATAATATTTATGGGCAAATTCTTTGCTTATGTTTTTTCCTATATTGTTTATTTTTACTAATATTTCCACCTCAAAATGTATATCACTAGAAAAAGAAGGGTAATAGAAAGGTTCATTATCAGTAAGTAAAGCAGTATCAGGCTTCATAAAAATAACAGGTTCATCAGGTCGCTCATTATTTAATTCGGCAATATGATCAGAATAATTACGGCCAATTGCTATTATTTTCATTTTTTTTAAAATTTATGGTTGAATTTATAAGTAAAATTCAAAAAATTGATTTACTTAATTAAATGTTTTTATGGAGTTATTAGTATCGAATTTTAATATTTTAACGAATTTTAATCCCAATAGAAAAGAAATATATTTACTTTACGTTAGTTTCTTGAATGAAAAGACAAAAATAATCGATAAGCCTCATAAAAGGCTAATTTATTATGTTTTTTGCTTAGAAAATAGCCCAAATCAATTATTAATTTTATAAAAACAAAAAAAATGAAAAAGTACATTTTATCAATTATTTTATTAGCAGCATTCATCATTGCTTGTACAACAGTACCTATTTCAAACAGAAAGCAATTTATTTTAGTAAGCGATGATGAGCTTAATGCAATGGCACTTACTAGTTATAAATCATTTTTAGATACAAATAAGGTTGTGCCTGCTGGTAATGCCAATACTCAGATGGCGAAAAGAGTTGGCGACAAAATTGCTAAAGCTGCTCAACAATATTTTGTTGACCATAAAAAACCTGATTATTTGAAAGGATTTGCCTTTGAAACTAATTTAGTGGAAAGCAAAGATGTGAATGCTTGGTGTATGCCTGGTGGGAAAATGGTAGTTTATACGGGTATTTTGCCGATTACTCAAACTGAGACTGGCCTTGCTGTTGTAATGGGCCACGAGGTGTCTCACGCCATAGCAAAACATGGTGCTGAGCGGATGAGCACAGGCATGTTGGCACAAGGATTATTATTGGTTGGCCAAATTGGGCTTGGCGTAGCAATGGCGGAAAAGCCTGAAAGAACACAAAATCTATGGAATCAGATTTATGGTTTAGGTGCCCCAATTGGTGCCCAATTAGGCTTATTAGCCAACGGCCGGAATCAAGAATCAGAGGCCGATCATTTAGGCCTTATTTTTATGGCAATGGCTGGTTACAATCCTGAGGAGGCAGTTCCTTTTTGGCAAAGAATGGGAGCTTTAGCTGGTAATACGGCAAAGCCTCCTGTGTTATTATCAACGCATCCAACAGACAATCAGCGTATTGCAGGTATTACGAAATTTATGCCTGAAGCTTTAAATGAATATACAAAAGCGACAGGAATACAGGCTGGCACTAAATATTAAAATTATAAAATGTTAATTTATTGAAAATGGGAGTTGGCCTAAAAGCTTCTCCCTTTTTTTATTTTATTATTTTTACGTTCTTATTGAACGCCACACTAAAGCATTCTTCGTATATTTTTACTTCAGTATTTTCAATATAATTGAGAAGTATTGGCTCATGCTTTAGAATTTTACTCCACATTTTTAAACTATTTGGTGAGATTTCACCTAACACGTTTGTTACTACTTTCTCTGTGATATTTGGGGTATTAAAACCATTAAAATTTGGAAATTCAATTTCTTTTTGGTTGTTTTTTTGTGAATGCATTGCCTCTCTTTTATTGATTTCAAACGTTGAGTATACTTTTAAAATTGGTAATTCACTATAAATGCGATATCCTACCTGAAGAATTATTAAGAAAATGGAAACGATAGCCAAGTTAATAGTGATTTTAAAATTCAAGTTTTTATAATAATTTATAAAGAATACTTGGCAAATTATTAGAAAATAAACAAGCAGCAAAGCATTTACTATGGTTAATATTCGT
>JANMZR010000301.1:0-2350 GCA_031383555.1 Cytophagaceae bacterium
AAAAAAAAAAAAAAAAAAAAAAAAAAAAACCCATACAACAGTTAAACATCCCAGAAACAACCCAAACACACACCTTGCACACAAATTAAACACCAAAAAACAAAGCGAAAACAACTCCTCAAACTAGAATAGTTGAACCCTTAAAACCTGTTCCCAATAACAAGCATTGGATTGTTGGCCTGTTTCTGGCCTTACTTTCCATAATAATATATGGAAATACAATTGAGAATGGCTATGTTTTAGACGATCCGCTTTCAATAGGTCTTAACAGCTTAGTTACACAAGGCATTTCTGCTTGGCCCGATTTGTTTTTTAGTCATTATCGGGCCGGTACCGAAGGTGCAATGGCCTCAGCTTTACAATATAGGCCACTTTCATTGATGTCGTTTGCTTTGGAGTGGAGTATTTCTCCGAATAATCCTAAAATCAATCACCTTTTTCAAATACTCTTTTATGGTGTTACTATTGCAGTTTCGTATTATGCTTTACGAAGAATGTTGGCCAACAAATATCATTGGCTTGCACCTTTGTCCATAGTTTTGTTGTATATGTCACATCCAATCCATACCGAAGTTGTGGCCAATATCAAAAGCCGTGACGAAATTTTTGTTATCCTTTTTGCTATGCTTTCTTTATATTTTTTCCAAAAATATTTTAGTGACGGCAAAAAAAATAAGTACCTTATTTTGAGCCTTTTTTCGTATTTTTTGGCATTAATTTCCAAAGAAAATGCAATATTAATTTTCCCAATTTATGGGTTTGTGGCTTGGTTTTTTTATGGAAAAACTTTAAAGCAATGCATTATGGCTAATTTGCCTTTTCTTGCCCCGTTAATTTTATTTTTTGTTTTTCAGCAATTGGCTTTTAAGTCGGTTGGGGCAAATCCTACAATTAGTGCAATGGATAACCCAATAGTAGCCGCCACTGATTTTGCACAACTATCAGCTTCAGCTTTTGCTGTGCTTTGGCAGTATCTGAAATTGTTATTTTGGCCAAATCCCTTATTGTCGGATTATTCTTACAACCATATTGCCCTGGTTGGTTGGAGCAATATTTCCGCTATTTTAGGCTTATTAACTTATTTAGTATTGATTTTATTTACAGTTTGGGCTATTTTAAAGAGAAAACCAATCGGCTTTTTTCTTGCTTTGTTCCTAATCGGAATGGTTTTGTACAGCCAATTATTTATCAAAATTGGCACTTTACTTGGTGAAAGACTAGTTTTTGGACCTTCGCTTTGGTGGTGTGGCGCTATAGTTTGTACTTTTATTGGCTTTTTCAAATTTGAAAATACTAAGGAATATTCTTTTGGGAAGCCCGAAAAACTTTTTTTAAGCATTATTTTCTTTATTGTATCTTTCTTTTCTATCTTAACAATCAATAGAAATGCTGACTGGCAAAGCAACCTAACTTTATTCAAAACTGATGCTATAAAAAGCCAAAAAAGTGTTCGTTTGTTTAATGGTTATGCCTCAGAATTGTATGTTGATTGGCAAAAAAGAATGGATGAATTTTCAGAAACCGAAAAATTGGAGCGGTTTAAGGTTATAGAAAATATGAGTAAACAAGCCAATAAAATTAAAGAAAATACTGTGAGTTATTTGAACCTTGGAAACGTAGCAATGGCAAAAAATGATTTTGAATTAGCTATTAAAAATTATGAAACAACCTTAATTTACACACCCGATTATTCACTTTCAAAACAAAATTTATGTTTAAGTTTGGTGTTGTTAGCTACCAAAGAAGGCAAGGAAAATCATAATTTACCCAAAGCAGAATCATTACTAAAAAGGGCAATAACTTATAATGGAGCCTCAGAAGAGGCCAATATGAACTTAGGAACGGTGTTAGCAATGCAAAATAGAGTTAATGAAGCAATCCCATTTTTTGAAAAAACGGTGGCCATAAATCCAGAAAATAAAGTGACATGGAATAATCTTGCAACAGCTTATAAAAGTATTGGAGAATTGGCAAAGGCTAATTTTGCACAAACGAAAGGCCTGTAATATTGTATCTGCATCTGGTTTGTAGGGCGTGGAAATAGTGTAAGGAGCCATAAAGAGGTTTTGGGTAAAAACAAAATTTGACACTTTGAAGCCTGTTAATAAGCATTGGATTGGTTTCATAACAATAGAGGCAGAGGTTTCAAACTTGGTGGAACAAATAAAATTCAGTCTTTAAACTGAAAAAAGTAAACAAAAAAGAATAAAAAACAACAAAATAAATGAAAATCTGTATCTTAGGTGGCGGCTTTATTGGCCGTTTTTATGCTGAATCGCTTCACGGTCAGCGCAATAGGGATCGTGTGCATGTGGTCTATGCACGTAGGCAAGAGACGGCAGAACGCTTT
>JANMZR010000306.1:0-10062 GCA_031383555.1 Cytophagaceae bacterium
TTGCCATAATTCAAGTGAATATTGATCATTTTATTAATTGGTACACCCATTTTATGTAATTCGAAGATTTGCTCTTTATCCTTATCATAAATTGATTTCTGAATCACACCTTTAGGCTTGCCTAATAACAATCCACGCTCTTTTCTCGCTTTTAGACCTTCCTTGGTTCGCTCTGATATAAAATCTCTTTCTAGTTCAGCAACCATTGAAAAAATGGTGAGCAACACTTTATTGGCCATATCATTTTGATTGGTTGGGTCTAGCTGTAAATTCTGTTTAATTAAAATCAATTTACATTTTTTCACTTGAATGAGTTCTTCAATAATTAATAGTACTTCTTTAATCGAGCGCCCAAGCCTTGAAAGTTCAGAAACTAAAACGGTGTCCCCAGTCTCCACTTTATCAAGCAATTCCGTAATTCTTCTTTTCTCAACTGATTTTCGTGAAGACATTTCAACTTCAATCCATTCATCTACAATTATTTTTCGCTCAACCACGTATCGAGCAATCAAACTTTTTTGACCTTCAGCGGATTGGTCAACTTTAGAGATGCGGATATAGCCAAAAACCATGTTTTTTAGTGTTTTTTCTTTAAAGGCAAATTTAATAGGTAAAGATGTACAATTATTATGGTATTATGTGTAGTATTACAGCATAATTATCAGCTTTCATAAACGCTCGTTAAATTAATTTAAAAAACACAGTTTTCTATGAGTCGCATCAAAATACTAGAGCCGATTGAAATAATCCGCTTTAGCACCCCACCAACTTTTAATGATACTAAGCGCAAACACTTCTTTGGGGTATCGAGCGAATTTTGGACGCAAGCTCCAGAATTTAGAAAAGAAGCCAGTAAGGTTGGATTTTTATTGCAATGGGGATATTTCAAACATAGTGGCTATTTTTATAGTGTTCACGATTTTGTAAAAGCCGATGTTGACTTTGTGGCTAAGCAACTTGGAATGGATCCAAAATTAGTTTCAATGAAAACTTACTCCATGCGACTAGCCCTAGAACATCAACAAGTGATTTTAGAATTAATGGGTTATAGATCATTCAATTCGTCTATTTTAGATTTCACAAAGCAGGTTGAATATTTAATTGAAGTTCCTCTAATGCCAAGAAAAGCACTCTATGAAAGTATGCAATGGCTCACCAAAAATAAAATTGAAAAGCCTAGTTATGATAAGTTCAGAAGGATAATATCGACGGCTTATAGCCATTACAATTTTGTAAATAACAAAAAACTGGAAGGGCTTTTGACTCCTGAGCTAAAAACATATCTAGATGACTTGTTCAATGTGGATTCAGACACCAAGCAAATGTTATTCAATGCCTTTAAAAAGCCATCTCAAAGCTTAAGTCCTGGTAAAATTAAAGAGGCAATAGTCTATTTTAGGCAGTTAAAAGACTATTTTCAAACTATTGAGCCAGTTATGAATGCCTTAAATTTCAGCGATGCGGCTATAAATTACTATGCCTATCGTACTATCAAAATGAGAAGCCATCAGACTAAAACAGTCCGGGATCGCTACTTATATTTGCTCTGCTTTGTGACCCATCAGTTCAGAGTTTGGCAAGACACTTTTGTTGAAATCATTTTACAAAGTGTTACCAATTCAGTTAACCAAACAAAACGGATTCAGCTCTCGTTATCCTTTCAAGGTCAGGGAAAGCGAAAAGCGGCCACAAAAATTCTCATCAAAAACAGAAATAATTATAAAAAGCAAATACTAGAAGCTATAAAAATACTGGAAGATCCAAAAGAATTAAATGAGGAAAAAATAGCTAATGCCTTGTTAATTCTCAAAAAGGAAGATATTTTGACAGTTGCACAACAAGAGTTAATCGATGGACTTGATAATGATGTGAACAAAGACGAAACGGAAGAATTTTTAGAGTATTTTGCAAGGCAATATCGCCGAGCCAACCAAAGAATTGGAGGGATTTTAAGGGAGCTTTCTTTCGATAAAGACAACTCTGATGCTGGTTTAATGGCAGCTATCGTAGATTTTGTAAAAACTAAAGGTCAAATTAAAGAGACTGGCCAGAACACAAGTTGGCTCAGCAGTATTGAGACAGAGAGTCTGATTGACCAAGAGGGCAACTTTGATAAAAACCTGTATCGAATGCTATTGTTTAGGGCGGTGGCCAATGCATTCAAAAATGGAACGCTTGTATTAAAAGAATCCTATCAGTACCGCCCATTTGAGCATTATTTATTGGAGAAAGCCTATTTTCAAGCCAATAGAGATAGGCTCCTTCGGGAGTGTGGACTAAGTAAACTCTCTGATTTTATAGAGGTTATCCGTATTTTGAAAAAGGAATTAGACGAGCAATATCATAAAACCAATCAAAGGTTTCTAAGCGGTGAAAATACCGATTTAATAATTGATGAAGATGGAGAAAAGAAAATAGACACACCCTTGCGAACCCGCCCCGATAATTTTAAATCATTAGATACTTTTTTTGAAAAAGCGGGCTATATCAACATCATAGACCTGCTTTCTGAAGTAGAGAAAAACACCTTGTTTTTATCAGAAATAGAGCATTTAGGCGGAAAACACGCCAAAGGGCGGCCAAGTCACGAAACCTTTTTTGCAGGACTAGTGGGTACTGGCTGTAATATAAAAATGGATAAAATGGCAGGAATTTCTAAAGGAATCAATCCTTCAACACTTCAATTGGTCATTCAGCTTTATCTTAGTTCTGATAGCTTAAAGGCCGCCAATGATTGTTTAATTAACTTTAAAAACCAATTGGTTTTGCCTAGTCAGCACCTAAATTCAGACCAAGAATTGCATACGGTGAGCGATGGCCAAAACTTCTTCATACAAGTGGAATCGTTAAATTCCTCCTATTCCTACAAGGTTCCTGGTTATGATAAAATGGTAACAGTCAATACAGCCATGGATGAACGATTTAGTATCTTTAACAGCCAAGTAATCAGCGCCTCCCAAAAAGAAGCCGCCTATTTGATTGATATTCATTTAAAAAATTCACCAGTTAAATCGACAATCCATTCAACTGATACCGGTGGCTATACTGAGGCCGTATTTGGCGTATTGAATATGTTGGATATTTTCTACGCTCCAAGATTAAAAAATCTGCTTTCTCAACAGTTGTACAGCTTTTCAAAACGGAGAGAATACAAGTCATTAGGCTACAAACTGCTCCCGGAATACTCCATCAATGAAAAGCTGATTGCCGATAACTGGGAAGACATTTTGAGGCTGATGGTAACGCTTAAATCGGGCAAAACAACGGCTCACAATATTTTTAAGAGGCTTAATGCTTATGCCAAACAAAATCCACTTTTGGCTGCCGTTAAAGAATATGGACGAATTATAAAGTCTGGTTTTATCCTTCGCTATTATGACGACAGGGAACTCAGGCAGGCAATTGAGCTACAACTGAGCCATATCGAGTTGGTCAATCGCTTCGCAAAAGCTGTATTCTTTGGCAACAATCAAGAATTTATGGTTGGTTTAAAAGAAGAACAAGAAAAGGTTGCCTTGGCCAGAGCATTCATACAAAATACCATCATTATTTGGAATTATTTGTATTTATCCGACCAAATAACCCAAATGAAAAACCAGGAAGAAATCGAAGAATTGCTAATATCCCTTAAAAACAGCACAATTATTATTTGGGAGCATGTTAATTTACACGGAATTTATGACTTCACGAAAGTGAAAAACGACAAAGGCCCTAAATTTGATATGAAAAAAATTAGTCAAATTACCTTTGAAAAGGCCGCTTAAATATTTAAATTGTATTATTCAAAGAGAGCAAAAAGTCTACTTCCGATTTGGCCCGCTTCTGCTGGGATAACCATAGTTTTGACAATGAACAAACCGTGATTTTTTGGCGAGATCTCATATATAAAATTCATGTCTTTTTATATTAAGCCTCTCCACTATTGTTTTCTTTATTTATTGACAAAGCAACTACTCCATTTAACATAAGAAAAATCATAGAACAGTTGGTATTACGCTCTATAAATTCTCTCAATTGGATTTTTAAAAAAAATATCACAATTCAATAATAAAACTAGTGCCTTGCCCAACTATAGATTTTACAAGTATTGAGCCTTTATGAAGTGAAATAATTTGTTTTGACAAGCTTAGGCCGATACCTGAGCCATTTTTTTTGGTTGTAAAAAAAGGAATAAATATTTGTTCGATTACATCCTGTTCCATACCTGCTCCATTATCTGAAATAATGAGCTGAACTTTGCCGTTGTCAGTTAATTTGGCTTCAAATTTTATAATAGGATTTACAGTTTCTTTAATTGCATCTATAGCATTAAGAATCAAGTTAATAATCACCTGTTCCATAAGGCTTACATCAATTTTAATTTGCAGATTAGGGTCTTTCAAATAAACTTGAAAGTCGATATCTCTTTCCAAAAAAGTATTGTTCATAAGTACTTCAATATTTTCAAGAAGCACTCGAACATAAATATTTGAAAATGCAGCTTCATTAATTTTACTAAAATTTCTATAAATTTTCGCAAATCGGAGTAAGCCCTCGCTCCTATTCTTGATGGCTTCCATTCCTTGCTTCAAATCATCAACTTGCTCATTATCAATTACTTGTAATCTTTTTTGCAATGTATCTGCTAAGGATGATATTGGTGCAACTGAATTCATTATTTCGTGGGTCATTACCCTTAATAATTTTTGCCAGGCTTGGTTTTCGGTTTCATCTATAGCTTCATTTATATTTTGAAAGGCAATTAACTCAGATATTTCGCCATTTTCAAAAAATGCAGTTTTAGCTAATAATACTTGTTTATTATTTAACTTAAATATTTGATTTTTAGCAATTTTTAAGTTTTTAATTGCCTTATACAATTCCGGATTTCGCCTTTCTAACGAATGGATTGTTTTCAAATAAGGCAAATCTAACATTTTTTTTAGTGATTCATTGATCCATTTTACTTCACCAGTTTGGCTATAGGAAAGTATGCCAGTATCCACAATTTCTAATACTTTTTGTAAATATTGTGATTGTGCTTCCCGCTCACTTGAAAGTGTTTTAAAAGTAAAATTTATTGTATTAAATGCCTTTCTGAGGTTTTTTACAGAAAGTGGTGCATTTTTTTCGTTAAATAATAGAGAAAAATCTCTATACTGAACTGCGTCGATAAATTGAGTGAGTTCTAAGTTGGTTCTGTTTACAAATTTAATTAAAATATAGGTTTGGTAAATAACCGAAACCAAAAATAACGATGCTAAAAGGTAGGACTCCTTAGTCAAAAAATAAGCACATCCAGTAATTACTAATAATAGTAATGCTACCTTAAATGCCATCTGGTACTCATATCGATTGAATAGATTCATTTAGAAAATAGTTTAAGGCAGTTTTTTTGAATTTGAAAGTTTGGTAGTACATTAAATCTAGGGCTTCTTAAACTATAAAACGACTAAACTTTCAAACTACAAAACCAAATTATATATCATATTTTCCCAGCCTTCTATACAATGCCGAACGGGTAATGCCCAACTCATTGGCTGCTTTTGTAATATTTCCACTATGCTTTTCAATTACCTTTTCAATTGCCAATTTTTCAACCTCCCCTAATTTCATACTTTCATTAAAATTAAAAGCCTGTTGAGGTACTTTTTCTAAAGTTGAAAAACTGATATCTTTATCGGTAATGGTCTCATTTTCAGCCATAATTACTGCTCTTTCAATTGTATGTTGTAACTCACGCACATTGCCAGGGTAACTATATTTCAATAATTTAGCTGTTGCTTTTGGCTCAATTTCAATTGATATTTTATGGTATTTTTCGGCATAATTTTTAGCAAAAAAATCGGCCAAAAGCAAAATATCGTTACCACGCTCTCTCAATGCCGGCATAGTAATTTCAATAGTATTAAGCCTGTAAATCAAGTCTTTACGAAAAGTATTTTGATTGGCCATATCATAAATGGGTGCATTTGTGGCTGAAACCAATCTGATATTTATGGGAATTTGGTTGTTTGTACCTAGACGAGTGATTGTTCGTTCTTGCAAAACAGTAAGTAATTTATATTGTTGTGCAGGGCTTATATTTCCAATTTCGTCTAAGAATAAAGTGCCATTTTCGGCTGATTCAAAGCGGCCGATACGGTCTTCTCGAGCATCGGTAAAGGCTCCCTTTTTATGTCCAAAAAGTTCGGATTCAAATAAGCTTTCAGTTAAAGAGCCTAGGTCTGCATGTACAAATGGCCCATTAACTCTATTTGATTTCTGATGAATATATTTTGCGATTTCGCCTTTTCCTGTCCCATTTTCCCCTAAAATAAGTATATTAGCATCGGTTGGGGCTATTTTCCCAACTTTGTAAATAATTTCACGCATTGCATCTGAATCACCAATCATTGATAATTTGGCACTCGAATCCCCCCCCTCCCTTATTTTCTTCTTTTTTTCAATTGAGTTATTTTTAGGTTTTTCTTCTTGATCAATTGCGTATTCTATGGCATCGATTAGTTTCTCATTTTGCCAAGGTTTTAACACAAAATCGGAAGCCCCTTCCTTTACAGATTTTACTGCTAAATCAATATCACCATATGCCGTAATCATTATAATCGGCACATTTGCATCAATTTGCCTAATTTTCCTCAACCAAAATATACCCTCATTTCCAGTATTTAACGAGCTGTTGTAATTCATATCAAGCAATATGAGGTCAAACTTTTGAGTGCTCAATAATGATTGTATTCTTTCAGGATTTTTTTCGGTTGTGACCTCTTTAACCAAGGGCCTAAGCAATAACTTTATTGCCAAAAGCACGTCTTGGTCATCATCAACAACTAAAATACTGGCATTTTTGAGCATACATTTTGGAGAATTAAACTTAAATTAGTTTGAAATTTTAATGATGATGCAAGATTCCAAAATTTGGTTGCAATTGCAAATATATTATCGGTTAAAATAAACAAAACGTGTTTTCTATTATTAACTGAGGTACCGCATTTTGTATTTATCGTAAAGACCCCTTCTATAATTCGGCTAAGCAAGCTGTCCAGAGCTTCACTCGTAAGATTCGCACTTCTCCGTGCTCACTTTTTTTGGAAAGAATATGAATTTTTCAAATTCGAACAATGTGTGCCAAAACCGAACAGTAAGTATTTGATTAAATAGGGTTAAATATCTCATATTCAATATCTTATATTTTTGGCACAATATTGAAACTTAATATCAATGAAGCAATTAAAATTTGAGATCTTTCTCACCTGTACTAAAATAAATGTAAAAATTTTTCTTTCAAAAATTGAAATAAAATGGATAGAGTAATTGAAAAAAAGTTTTGGACCGTTAAGCGAATATTACCTTGGGCTGGTGCTGCGGCTGTATTAGGTTTAATAGGTTTTATTTATTTAAGCTCAACAGGCAAAAGCAAATTGAATGTTGAATCGGATAAAATTATGGTAAATGAGGTTACTAAAGGCAATTTCAAAGAATTTATTCCAATAAATGGTGTTGTAAATCCTGTTCAAACTATTTATTTAGATGCGGTGGAAGGTGGCCGAGTGGAAGAGATTTATGTGGAAGACGGTACCGTAGTTGCCAAAGGACAGCCACTTTTAAAGCTCGCCAATACTGATTTGGAATTGAGCCTTTCTAACCAAGAAACCTCTGTATTTCAGCTAATTACTCAAATGCAATATACAAGGAACCTAGCCCGCCAAAATACAATTGCATTAGAAAGCAACCTCGCTGATATTGATAATAGCTTAGCAGAAGCGAAACGATTGTTTGATTTGAATTCAAAACTTTTTAAACAAAATGTAATTGGAGAGCAAGATTTTAAGGCTTCACAAAACTCCTACAATTATAATATGCGTCGCAAAAAGCTGATTGAACGCACATTCGGACAAGATTCAGTAACCACCAATCAACAGATAAGGCAAATGGAGGAAACCATAAAACGTACCCAACAAACACTTGCTTTGATGCGAAAAAAAGCTGGTGATTTAATAGTCCGTTCTCCAGTGGCTGGCCAATTAACATCAAGAAATGCTGAAGTGGGTGAAAATAAGTCGCCAGGTCAACGCCTCGGGCAAATTGATGTAATGAGCGGCTATAAAATAAAGGCCGATATTGATGAACACTATATCAATAGGGTTTTTATCGGCCTTAATGCTGACTTTGAGATTGATAGTAAAACCTATCCATTGAGGGTAAAAAAGGTGTATTCGCAAGTAACAAACGGTCGGTTTCAAGTTGATTTAGAGTTTATAAAGGAAATTCCAAAAAATATTCGTCGTGGACAGACGCTTCAAACAAGGCTCTTTTTGGGAGATGAAAGCCAAGCTATTCTACTTCCCAAAGGTGGTTTTTTCCAGCAAACTGGGGGAAATTGGATATTCAAGGTTTCAGAAACAGGCAAAATGGCCTATAAAGCTGATATCCAACTTGGCAGACAAAACCCAGAATATTATGAAGTACTTTCAGGCCTAAAACCTGGCGACAAAGTAGTAACAAGTAGTTATGAAAATTATGGAGATATGCAGGAGTTGGTGATTAAGAAATGATGAGATATTAGATTTGAGATGTGAGATTTGAGATTGCCTCAAATCTAATGTTTCATCAAAAAATCTAATTCATCATCTTGTTTGAATATGAAAAAATCATTTTGCCTAGTTCCTTGGTTTTTTCCGTAAGTTCAGTAAATACTTCAATTGAAATATATTCTAAATCTTTAGATAAAATTAATTGATATAATAATTCAGCATTTGAACCTAAAGCAATAATTAGAAAACGATTAAAATCGGCTTTTGATTGTCGAGCACTACCTTCAGCAATGTTGCTAGGTTGTGAAGACGAGGACTTACGCATTTGTGATGTAAGTCCAAATAGTTCTTCTTTTGGATATTTTCGAGTGATTTTATAAATATCAAGAGTTAATACATGAGCTTTTTGCCAAATCAAAAGTTTCTGAAAATCAACCATAATTAAAAAGTTTAGAAATGAAAAAAAATATTTCCAAAATTAACAATAAAACTTTCGATTTAGGGCAGCCTATCTCAAATCTCACATCTAAAATCTAAAAACTGGCTTATGCTCAAACTAACAAATCTAGAAAAAATTTACCGAACTGAAGATATCGAAACGGTGGCCTTAAACAAACTTTCAATTGAAGTTAAAAAAGGTGAATTTGTGGCCATAATGGGCCCATCAGGCTGTGGAAAATCCACACTTTTGAATATTATAGGTCTTTTGGATGATGCAGAAAGTGGGAGCTTTATGTTCAACGATGAAGAAGTAATCAAATACAACGAGAGAAAACGTGCCGACCTTCGAAAACGCAATATCGGCTTCGTATTCCAGAGCTTTAACCTGATCGACGAACTAACCGTTTATGAGAATGTAGAATTACCCTTGCTGTATTTAAAAGTACCCGCAGCTGAACGAAAAGCCAAAGTTGAAGCTGTATTGGAAAAGGTACAAATTATGCACCGTCGCAACCATTTTCCGCAACAACTATCTGGTGGTCAGCAACAAAGGTGTGCGGTAGCTCGTGCAGTAGTAAACAATCCAAAGCTTATATTGGCCGATGAGCCAACTGGTAATTTGGACAGTAAAAACGGCAACGAAGTAATGGAGCTTCTGACAAATTTAAATGAAGCGGGCACAACCGTTGTGATGGTTACGCATAGTGAGCATGACGCCAAATATGCGCATAGAGTAATTAGAATGCTAGATGGGCAAGTAGTATTGGAGACGAGGTAATTGGTTGACTGGTTATTATTTGATTGGGAAATTGTTCAATAAGCAATAACTGATTTCCCAGTAACCAAAAACTGATTTCCCAGTAACCAATAACTAATTTCCAAGTGACCAATAACTAATAACCAGTCAACCAATTTACCAATAACTAATTTTAACATGTTCCGCAATTATCTCACCACCGCCTATCGTAACCTTTTGAAAAACAAAAGTTATGCTTTGATAAACATTGCTGGGCTTTCATTGGGCCTAACTTGTGCTTTTTTGATATTTGCATTAGTGCGATATCATTACAATATTGACAAACAACATAGCAAAGCCGACCGTGTTTTT
>JANMZR010000308.1:0-6529 GCA_031383555.1 Cytophagaceae bacterium
TTGTATTCCAATCCACTTAAACTCATATTCTTTTGTGGGTTTGCTCATTCTTTCTGCGATTTTTATAAATCTATTTGGAAGTTTACACAAATAATCACTGGCCTTTTCACCTTGCTCAGTTAGGGTTGTGAGCTTTTCTAAATCCCATTCATTAACTAAATCTTGTAATATATTTGAATAATCGATAGCCGTATAAACTCCAATTCGCTGTGCGGCATCAGTAAAATGCCCCCAAAGGCCGCCCACATCCATACCTGTTTCACGTAAAAAATGTGCTGGCATAACAATTTTTTTGCGCATCATGTCCTCAAATGCAACCAAAAGCTCCGAAGAATCAAATTCAATTATTTTCTTTATAAAAGCTGAGTAAGCAAAAGCATGACGTTTTTCATCAGCAGCAACCATTCCACAAATTTTACTCAAAAAGGTATCACCTTGCTCTTTGGCCAAAGTAGCCACTCGGCGATGAGAAATATTGGTTGCGAGCTCTTGAAATGAAGTATATACAAAATTTCTGTAAGGATCTTGACCTGTTTCAATGTCAAACCCATCCGCTATTAAAAACTGAGTGGAGGTTTCAAACTCTCGCATATTTACACGGCCTGAAAGAAACAAATATTTGTTTAGAAGATCACCATGTCGGTTTTCTTCTGCCGTCCATCCACGCACCCAAGTTTTCCAAGGGTTGGTTTCAGGCTCTTCATGTATCCCTTCAAGGCGGCTTAACCAACTTTCGTAGGTAGGCAATGCTTCTTCAGTGATAGTGTCGCCAACTAAAACAGTTACCAAATCATAAGAAAGGCCTTCTGCAGCTTGCTGAATATCACGTATTTGTTCAAAAAATTCTTCCTTGTTATTTGCATCAGGCAGAAAATCAGAGGGTTGCCAATTTTTTTCAATAGGTAGTAAAAACTTTTTTACAGATTCTTCAACAAAACCTGTCATTGCTTTCATTACTTCCGAACGGGCACCAAATGGGATATTCATTTTTATTTGATTTTAACTCAAGAAATAAATAATTTTTTATTGCCTGAAAATAATTTAATTAATAGTTTTCGCCTTAATGAACAAAATTAATAATAATTGCCTAGGAATTGTTTTAATTGGGGTAATATTTCTAATAATTGCCATGATTTGATAAAAATTAAACCATTATATCAGATATTTGTTTTTTATTAAGATCAAAAATTATTTAAATAGTTATTAATGAAAATTGCTGCCATCGATATAGGCTCTAATGCTGCTAGGTTACAGATTTCATCCATTTTAGAGGATGAAGGTAAAATAAGTTTTAAAAAAGTGGAGTATATTCGCTTTCCTTTAAGGCTTGGTTTAGAGGTATTTAAAGATGGTTTCATTAGCCCAGAAGGTGAGGTCCGCATCCATAAAATGTTGCATTCTTTTAAACTTTTAATGGAGTTACATGAGGTAAAGGAATACCAAATTTGCGCCACTTCTGCTATGCGAGAAGCAAGTAATGCACATGAAATTATTGACAGGATCCATGGCATTTTGGATATGCGCATACATGTGATTGAGGGCTCACGTGAGGCGGAATTAATTAATAATGTGGTGGTTATGGCGCTGGACCCAACCAAAAATTATTTACATATAGATGTTGGCGGTGGTAGTACTGAGCTTAATTTATACCAAAATTTAGAAAAAACAGCTTCAAGATCTTTCAAAATTGGCTCTGTACGCTTGCTGGAAGGTAAAGATGTAAAAGCTGATTGGTTAAAAATGGAGCGCTGGATAGAAGACCATATCAACCCACTAACTGATAAAATAATTGCTGTCGGAACAGGTGGTAATATTAATAAAATTTTCAATATTTCTGTAGAAAAATTATCTGATATCTCTATGTCTATCAACGAGTTAGATCGAATTCAAAAGTTTGTAGCTAGCTATAACTTGGCCGATAGAATCAACAAACTCCGCCTCAATGCCGACCGTGCAGATGTAATAGTACCAGCCTCCCAAATTTACCTTTCGGCTATGCAAAAGTCTGGAGCTACAGAAATTATTGTGCCAGATTTGGGTTTGAAAGATGGAATTATAAAAATGATTTATGAAAGGATGCAGGCGAGAAAGAGGTAAAAATGGAATATGGTTGTTTTGGTTTTTTGTTTCAAAATATGTTATTAGACTTCAGTTTTCTGGTAAATTTCTTAGTAAAAAATCTCTAATATTTCCACCCATTATCTTTTCAATATCATTTTGATTAAAACCTTCTTTTGTAAGTGCTTCCATTATTAATGGTAATCCAGTTACATCAAAATGAGTTTTTATTGCCCCATCAAAATCAGAGCCAAGCGATACTTTATCTACACCAATTTTATCGACTACATATTTTATGCTTTTCGCTGTTGCTGCGGCATCAGTTCCGCAAACTGCAGTTTCCCAAAGGCCTATTCCAATCAAGCCATTTCGCTGTCCAATCGCTAAAATATGCTTATCACTTAAGTTTCGCTGATTGTTACAAACACCTTTTACACCAGTATGTGAGACAATAATTGGCCTTTTTGAAATAACTAATATATCATCAATTGTATTAGTAGAACTGTGGGCAATATCAATTATTATGTGAAGGCTGTCCATTTTTTGAATCAATTTTTTGCCAATTAGGGTTAAACCTTTTTTATTGATTCCATGTGCTGATCCCGCCCATTCGTTATCGAAAAAGTGGGTAATGCCAATGTATCTGATGCCAGCTTTGTAAAATTCATCTAAATTTTTCAGGTCTTTTTCTAAACAATGAGCGCCTTCCAATCCAAGCATTCCTCCTGTCAATTTTTTATTTTTGACTCTATCTAAAATAAATTTCGAAAGTTGATTTTTGCTGGAAATTACCCGAAAATCTCCGTTAGATTTTTCAGCAAATTTATATAATTGATTGGCTTGCCAAAGTGCTCTTTCTTTAATACTAAACCAGTTTTTTATTGGTTGCAATTGTCCAAAACTAAGAATAGCAATATTATCAGTTTTATCATCATTACTATCTATATTTTGACCTCTGGGAGTCTTGCTCACAATTGTGAATGCCTGAAAAGCCATATTTGCAGCTTGCATTCTGGGCAAATCAACATGTCCATAATCATGTTTTTTGAAAAAATCACGGTTCCAAAGTAATGCATCACAATGCAAATCGGCAACAAAAGGAATAGATAAATACTCTTTACTAAATTGAATGTTAGAAGATTGTGATGAAACCGTATTGGCTGATTTGTCAAAATAGCTAGCCACAAAACCAAAGAAAATAATGGCTATAATCATTAAAACAACCAATAATATTTTCAAGAATTTTCTCATATTGATGATCGAATAGGACAGAGATTTTAATTAAAAAAACTAAATTAGTGAATTAAAAAGAAAATGTACTGAAATTCAAGTTCAACTATGAATTTACCACAATTGAAATGGCTCTTAATTTTTGCAATTCCAATAATTGCAATTATAACCTATTTCAATTTTTCGAAAAAAGAAATTTCTTATAATCATGATATCCGCCCGATATTTAATAAAAAATGTATTGCTTGCCATGGCGGCGTGCGGAAAAACGGAAATTTCAGTTTACTTTTTCGTGAAGAGGCTTTGGCCAAAGCGAAATCAGGTAAATATGCTATAATTCCCTATGAATCAGCTAATTCCGAATTGATAAAAAGAGTAAAATCACATGATTTGGAGCAAAGAATGCCCAAAGAAAAGGAGCCTCTTTCTTCGGAAGAAATCAATAAAATTGTACAATGGATTGATGAAGGCGCCAAATGGGAGGACCATTGGGCTTATATAAAACCCGATAAAAATAGTACTCCACCTGCTGCTGGAAAAGATTGGGCCATCAACGAAATTGACAATTTTGTTTTCGAAAAACTAGAAAATGAAAATTTAAAACCATCTGGTGAAGCCGATAAAACTACTCTTTTACGAAGATTGTATTTAGATTTGGTTGGCCTGCCACCAACTTTGGATGAAACTAACCAGTTTATTGGTGATAATTCCGATAAAGCCTTTGAAAATCAAGTAGATAAATTATTAAAATCAAAGACCTTTGGGGAGCGTTGGGCGTCAATGTGGCTCGATTTGGCTCGCTACGCCGACTCTAAAGGATATGAAAAAGACCTCGACCGTAGCATCTGGCAATACCGTGATTGGGTGATAAAGGCTTTTAATGACGATATGCCTTTTGACCAATTTACGAAACAGCAACTGGCTGGAGATCTTTTGCCAACCGCCAAATTAAATCCTAAAGCCGTTGAAAATCAGCTCATTGCAACAGCTTTTCACCGCAATACTATGGCTAATGACGAAGGTGGCACAAACGATGAGGAGTTCAGAAATGCAGCAATTGTAGATCGTGTTTCAACCACTATGGAAGTTTGGCAAGGTACCACCATGGCCTGCGTGCAATGCCATAGCCACCCTTATGATCCTTTTAGGCACGAAGAATTTTACCAGATGGCTGCCTTTTTCAATAACTCACAAGACCGTGATATATATAACGAAAAGCCTTTTTTGCAGACCTATTTGCCTGATAATGAGCAGAGAGTGACTAAATTATTAGCTTATATTCAACAAAATATCCCTAAAAATTTAACAGTTGAAGCTAGTTCCTCTCAATTAAAAGCTCAGTTTATATCAGAAAAAAAGGACAATTTGCTCAAAAAAATAGGAGTTTATCGCATTGAAGCCGAACATTTTGACAGCACAAGCCGACATATTGAGCTTTTGCACGAAGGAAAAACAATTATGCAAACCACAGAAGGCTCATTTACAATGTATAAGGATGTGGATTTAACTGGTATCTCATCAGTAAATTATCGCTACCAAACAGGCACAAAAAGCTCATTTATTGAAATGCATATTGATAAATTGGACGGCCCAATTATTAATAAAGTTGAAACCCATTGCAGCGAAGAAAAAGTAAATGAAGGTTGGTATGCTTGGAAGGGTTATACCAATTCAGTAGGTAAAGTGCAGCCGACTGCGGGAATACATGATATATATTTGGTGTATCGAAAAGGTTCTATTTTTTTAACAGATTTGATTCATTTAGACTGGATGGACTTAAATGCGCCAAAATCAATCAAAAACAATTTGCCAAAATATTTACAAGATTCTATTCAAATACTAGCTGATATAGAAGCAGTTACCACTCCAATTATGATGGATCGTCCACAAAATAATGCCAGAAAAACAAATGTATTTATTCGAGGCAATTGGATGGATAGAGGTGTGTTGGTAAAAGCAAATTTTCCGAAATCCCTTTCAAAACCAAATGAAGCACATGCTAATCGATTAGATTTGGCCAATTGGATTGTAAGTGAAAATAATCCATTAACTGCCCGAGTGATGGTAAATCGATTTTGGGAGCAGCTTTTTGGCATTGGCTTGGTTGAAACTTTAGAAGACTTTGGCACAATGGGGGCCAAACCCAGCCATCCTGAGCTTTTGGATTGGTTGGCAGTTCAATTTCAGCAAAAACAGGCTTGGAGTATGAAAAAATTATTGAAAATGATGGTGATGTCAGCAACTTATCGGCAGTCGTCGATTGTAAGTCCTGAATTAAAAGAAAAAGACCCTCGAAATTTGCTTTTGGCACGAGGCCCGAGGGTGCGTTTGAGTTCGGAACAAATTAGAGATCAGTCACTTGCAGTTTGTGGCTTATTGAACAATGAAATGTATGGACCAGCTGTAAGACCACCCAACCCAACTGATGGAAACTGGCGAAAAGAACCTGAAAAAAACCTATATCGTAGGGCAATTTACACTTATTGGCGGCGGACAAATCCGTATCCTTCCATGATTACTTTTGATAGCCCGCAGCGCAATGTTTGTACGAGTAGGCGTATTCGTACAAATACGCCTTTGCAAGCACTTACAACCTTGAATGACACTGTATATTATGCTGCTGCTGAGAACGTTGCGAATAAAATATTAGCAAAAAAGGCTAAAAATTTAGATGAGAAAATTGATTTTGCCAATAAAATTATTTTCCAAAAGGCAATAAATAATTCCAAAAAAGCTGTTTTAACAAAATTTTATAATGAAACTTTGGTTGACTTTAAAAAGAAAAAGAAAACCAATGCCGAGTTTTTATCGTTGACTTTATTGGCTAATACGATGATGAATACGGATGAGTTTTTAACTAAATAGCTTAAAAAGTAGATTAACAAATAGGTTATGAGGTTAAGAGGTTTTTTGTTTTAATAGGTTTGGAAAATCATGATTTTTAAAAAGACTTTGAGCATGTTCGTGCCTTCGAGCAAAAGAATAATATATGATACGACAATCAATTTCTGAAGAAGCTTTTTTTGAAGAAGCCAAATATAATACCCGAAGGTATTTTTTGAAGCAATGCACTTCTGGGCTTGGGGGTATGGCAATTGCCTCAATATTAGGGAGTTGTGGTTCAAAACCTACCAGTAAAATTATTGATGAAAATCCTTTTGCAGTGAACCCATCGCTATTTTCTCCTAAAGCAAAAAACATAATATTCCTTCACATGGAAGGGGCACCTTCGCAGTTGGAA
>JANMZR010000324.1:0-7831 GCA_031383555.1 Cytophagaceae bacterium
GAGGAGAAAGATAGGTTGGCCCAACTACCAATTGCACTTCTGCCCCCATGTTGGCTAATTCTTCAGCTATGGCAAAACCCATTTTTCCGCTTGAGTTGTTTCCAATAAAACGAACAGGGTCTAATGCTTCGTGTGTCGGGCCGGCCGTCACAAGCGCTTTTTTTCCTAGTAGTCTCTTGTCCGTTGAAAAAAATCGACCCAACGAGCCTACTATTTCTTCTGGCTCTGCCATACGACCATCGCCAACTAAACCACTTGCAAGCTCACCATAACGTGACTTAATAATTTGATTACCAAACGATTGAAGTTTTTCAATATTCGCTAAAGTACTTCCATGAATATACATATCTAGATCCATGGCAGGTGCGAATACTACCGGGCATTTTGCAGAAAGATACACTGCCGCTAACAAATCGTCGCATATTCCATTGGCACATTTAGCTAATGTATGTGCTGTAGCCGGTGCAATTATCATAATATCAGCCCAAAGACCAAGCTCGACATGGTTGTTCCATTCGCCCTCATTATTTTTATAAAAACTAGAATATACTGGATTTTTAGAAAGGGTCGCTAAGGTTAATGGGGTAATAAAGTCTTTAGCGGGCTCAGTTAAAATTATCTTTACCTCTGCTCCTGCTTTCACTAACAATCTTACTAAGATGGCCGATTTATAAGCTGCAATGCTTCCAGAAACTCCAATTAATATTTTTTTACCTTTTATCAAAATAAATTTATAAATTTAATTGCAATGTTAGTGCCAAAATACTTATTCACAAAAAAACCCAAACAAAAAATTGAATGGGCTATTTTTATTTTTTTAAAATTAAATTATCAAATTTAAAAAATCCTTTATATAATTTTAGAATATGATTATTTCACATCTTCGTCAACAATATCATCTCTATCTCTCCAAGTATATTTTTCATCCATAAAATCGTCGATTGCAATTGAGGTAGGTTTAGGCATACGCTCGTAGTATTTTGAGATTTCAATTTGCTCACGATTTTCGAAAATTTCTTCCAAATTATCTGCAGTTGTTGCAAACTCTGAAAGTTTATTATTCAATTCTTCTTTCAACTTTAACGAAATCTGACGTGCTCTTTTTGAGATGATTGATACTGACTCATACAAATTACCAGTTCTCGCTGCTAGTACATCTGTATCTCTTGTGATTATTGATGGATTTGTTGCCATTTTATTTTTATTCTGTTTTTTTGGAATGCAAATTTACGATTTTTTATTAGAAATTACAATCAATTTCAATTTGAACTGGTAGCACCAGCCACTTTACCAGTTTTTTCGGCTTCTTTCTTATTTTTTTCTATTTTTTCTAACTTATCAATTCTATCAAGTTCTTTTTGTGCCAAATCATACAATTTTTCACACTGTTTCAAATTTTTAGCATTTGGAAATTTATCCACCATTTCTTGATAAAACGTAACGGTATCTTTAAATCGTTCTTTCTTTTTCGACTCAAAACTGTTAACAGCATAATAATATTGTGAATTCACTTTCAAAAAAGCCATTTCTTCTAAATAATCTGAATCGGGAAATTCCCTTTGAAAATTAGAAATTGAAATTACTGCGGATTTAAAATTAGCTATATTGGCTGAAGAAGTTTTATAATACAATTTTGCTTTTTCAAAAGCTTTTGTTTCTAATTTAACTCTCAATTCTTTTATTATTTGTGATGCTTCTTCTCTATACTTACTTGTGGGATAATTATTCACAAAGTTTTGGAGCGCATCGGCTGCTGTTAATGAACTCGTTTGATCTAAGTTAAATTGAGGTGAGTCTTTATACAATGAATAAGCCGATTTATAAACTGCTTCTTCGGCATATTCGCTTCGTGCAAATGTTTCAGCAAATTGCTTAAAATGGAAAGAGGCCGTTTGGTATTGGCCTGTGTGGAAGTCGCAGTAGGCTTGGTAAAAAGTGGCCATTTCTTGTTCGGTACTACCTTTTATGATAGGTATAACTTCTTCAAAAAGTAGGCCTGCTTTGCTATAATCGGCTAAATTATAATATTCAACGGCGGCTTTGTATTTGGCTTCGTCAGTTCCAGACTTGCGAAGTTTTTCAAACTTGCTACAAGCTATTGTTGAAAACAGTGTTAATATTAAAAAAAATCTTTGGAAATACTGCATAGAGTTGCAAAGGTAACAAAAAAAGCTACAACAATAACGAATTGTGTAGCTTTTGGTATATTATTTTTAATTAAAAAAAGTTAAAATCAGTTAATTGAAATGTCGTACAAGTAACTTTTTAGTGGCTAAAGTTTTGCCGTCGCCAGTTAATTGGTAAAAATAAAACCCATTTGGAAAGTCTTTCAAATAAACTCTAGCCTTTCTTTCTGATTTATCTAACAACAAAATAACATTCATTGGAGAGCCAAGTACATTAAAAAATTGAACTTTAACTTCCTTAAAACTATTATTGCTTAATGAATAGTCAAAATAACCAGCGTCATCAGCTGGGTTTGGGTATATATTTGAGATAACAAATCCTTCAGAAGTAAAAAATCTTTCTCCTGGTTCCACTACTTCCTCCTCGTTGGCTTTTGAATTTGAGACTTCAACCAATGCGACATTTTTTACATTGTTATTAACAGCGTTATTAAATGCAACTTCTTTGTTAACAGGCTTTGACAAGTTTCTATTAATTAAGTAGTTGTTAAAATATAAATTAACTGTTTTTGTTCGTTGCAAATCCAAATTTCCAGCTACTGGCTTAAATGCCAAAACACTTTTACCTTTCTTAAAAGTTAAAGATTTGGTTTTTGTAGTAGGCTTAATATTCAATCTACTTCCTTTTGGCTGCTCAGCAAAAGCAAGCAAACTTTGAATGGAAAACAATCCAATCAAAAAGAAAAAAGCAATATGTGAAATTTTAAACTTCAATTTATTTTTTTAATTAATATAAGCAATAACATAAGTTTTTAAAATTTGCTTAACTATTTTAAAAACAGGATACACAAACGTAATCAAATAAAAATTATTTTCAAAACATTGTACTATTTTTTAACCTTAGTTTTAACTTTTTTTAAAGGTAACTTATTATTCGGTCTATTTACTGGCTTCATTTTGCTAGAATCGACCTTGGCGAGTATAATTTCTGTGTTTTTAAGATAATACGACAGTCTTCCCAAAATAGTTGTTTCCCGTGTTGGTTTTTCTTTTTCTCGCCATTTAAAACCTTCTAATTCTCTCTTTTCGGCAGTAAGTTCATGTGGCGGAGTTAATGAAGCATCTGGCTTACCAATAAAGGCTATTCTTTTTACTTCATTGTTTTTAAAATTGATATTCATTCGGCTGCAATCAACTCTATTCATACCTATTACTTTATTTTTTTCGTCAGTTGCAAAATAAATACTTTGGCCATTTCCTACTACAGTCACTTTTTCAATCTTGGAGTCAACATTTAAGAAGGTGGTAATTCGACGTCCCTTTACTTGGTTAAAATTTTTGGCCGAATCTTGTGTAATTACAAATGATTTGGTGCTTAAATTCATGATTCTCACTTTATTATCAATCAATCTTAAATTGATAGAATCTGCCTCTGACTGGCTTCCATTGGCCCATAATATTGGTTTTTTGAAAAAAGCTATGGTTGAATCAGAAATAGAATAACTCAATGAATCACAACGACCTTGCAAGTCTTTTCGGAATATTACCACATGTTTATAAGCAGATAATCGTCTAGTATTAAGTTCTTTATTTTCAATTGAAAGCAGGGTGTCTGCAGCTAAAAAAAGCGTGTCTTTTCCTTGAATCATGCGCATCAGAGCACTATTTGTCATAGAACTAAACCCTTGCTTACCATAATATTTACCCAGATTTCCATTTAAAACTACTGAATCTTTTTTTGAAATGATTTCAGCATTACCTTTTAAAATACCGATTTCCGTCGGGCTATCAAAAAATAAAGTATCAGCAGTAAGTATATAGTCTTTAGTTGTAGCAGTTGATCTACCATAAAAATTTGAAACTTTTGTAACCGTATTATAAACCCCTTTTTTTACCTGCATAGTATCATTTTTGTTATAAATACTAGCAGGCGCAATAAAAAAAGCCTCTTTTGATAGAGTGCTATATTTCAGAGAATCAGTTACAATCCTATTATCTTCACTTAAAATTTTCACGTTTTTATAAAACATAAATATTTTAGTAACCGTGTCATAAAATCCCTCCTTGCTCGTCAATGTGTTTTTACCATCCTCTATTTTACCATTATTATTGTAGTAGCCAACATGTGTATTTAGGTCATAATCAAGCCGATCTGTATTGAGTTTTATGGTATTGTCGTTAAGTAAAACCTTTCCAGTTATTTTAGCAACACGAGAATTGCCAGCATAAGTGGCATTGTCACCAGTGATAGTTACGGTATCAGCTTGGATAATTTTTACATTTCCAAAACCTTCAAATGAATTATTTGAAAAATTATAAATTGCTGTATTACAAAACATTGTACTAGTTTTTTGCCTTAATTGAACATTTCCAATAAGCCTATATTTTTGCAAATTACCTTCAGAGATAACCACAATGCTATCAGTATGAATTATCTCCACTTGATTTGGTGCCGATGGTATAGTTTGCATCGGCAAATTTGGGGAGGTTGGTATTGGCGGAATTAGGTTCGGTTTTTGAGCAAATATATAAGTGTTTGCAAAAACAAGGAACAATAATATAAAATGGTAATTAATAATTTTTCTCAATCTAATTGATTTATTTTGGCCTTATTTTGTAAAACTAGGATAATAAAATTCCTTTTTTAAAATAATAAATAAAGCAAAAATAACCAAAATATAAATGGTCGAGCGATTATTAACATATATTAACAGTCAAAATCTTTTTCAATATTCTGATAAAATATTGCTTGCAGTTAGCGGAGGCATGGATTCGGTGGTACTTGCCGATTTATTTTCAAAAGCAAAAATAAATTTCGCCATTGCCCACGTAAACTTTGCTTTAAGGGCTGAGGCATCGGATGAAGACGAAATATTTGTAAAAAAATTGGCTTTGAAATATAAAGTGCCGTTTTATACAACCACTTTTCAAACAGTTGAATATGCGCAAGCCAATAATATTTCAACACAAATGGCTGCCAGAGTGCTCAGATATAACTGGTTTGATGAAATATTAAAAACACAGAACTATGATTTTGTGGCAACTGCCCACCATTCGAATGATGCTATTGAAACCATACTTTTAAATATTTCGAAAGGTACTGGCATTGCTGGCTTGCATGGAATATTACCAAAAAGAGGTAATTTAATTCGGCCATTATTGTTTGTTGATAAAGAAATGATAATGGAATATATTGTTGAAAATCAGTTGATTTGGCGAGAGGATAGTTCAAATGAATCGATAAAATACCAGCGTAATTTTATACGCCATGAGATTGTACCAAAGTTTAAAGAAATCAATCCTAATTTCGAGGAAACTATAAAAAGAACAGTTGAAAAAATAAGCGATGTTGAAAAGTATTTTTATTTTGAGGTAGAAAATTTTAAGGCTGAAAATATCACGATAAAAGAAGGCATTATTTATTTGCCTTTCGAAAAACTCTTACAAAATAAGGTATTTAGAGCTGTTTATGTTTCAATTTTATCGGAATTCAACTTTAGCTACAGCCAAATTACCACTATTTTCGATAGCCTAGAAGCTGAAGCTGGTAAATTTTTTTTATCGGCAACACATAGTTTGGTAAAAGACAGAACAGATTTTGTAATAAAACAAAATAGTTTTTTGGAAGATTTTGGAACAAAAGAAATTGATTTAAATTTTGATGAAAAGATTAAGATAAAAATTGGCAGTTCAAGTTTTAGCCTTAACAAATTGGAAATAATTATTGATCAAAAGTTAAAAACTTCAAAAAAAACAGCTTCGCTTGATTTCGATACCTTGAAAAACCCACTAAAAATAAGGAAGTGGAAAGAAGGCGATTGGTTTTGCCCACTTGGAATGAATAAAAAGAAAAACATTTCAGATTTTTTGAATGCTGAGAAAATTCCAGCCAACCTTAAGCAAGATGTTTACGTAATTACTAGCAATGGTTCAATTGTTTGGGTGATTGGTCATAGGATAGACAATAGATTCAAAATAACCGATAAAAGCCAAAAAATGCTTTTTATTGAACAAAATCATTAAAATAAAATTAAATTATTAGATTTTTAAGAAAATAATTCGAAAATTTTTGGAAGAAACAAAATATTAAGTTTAATATTGCAAAACATTTCAATAAAGGTTCTCAAAACTTTCCAAAACGCCGCTAATCTTTATTTGAATTTCGCTACAATAAATATTTCATTGATTTCGCAATAAATTATATACCCTGATTTCTCTATAATAACCAATACCAATTCAGTAATACTGTTAATAATTATTTTATTAGAATTAAAACTTCATTTTAAAATCAGTATCTGATTGAAATAATAAAAAACACGTAAATTAATTCAAAATAAAATTTTCAGAATTATAAAAAATTAATCGATTCTCAGATAGAATATGAACGAAAAAAAACCGCTCAAAAAAGCAGCAGTTATTGACACACCCAGTGAAGTTGAAACCACTGAAAGGCCAAAGCGCCAACGAATTGCAAAGGTAAAAACTGATGAATTTACTTTTGAAGAAGTTCCATCCATGGCCGAAAAGTTGCCTGAATTAGACATAATTGATAAAAATGAAGACTTATTAATTCTTGAAAATATTGTAGAAGAAGAATATGATACATCTTTTATTACCGAAGAAATACCATCTAATGTAAATTCTGAAGCTACAAATACACAACAAAATACAGAGAATGGCCTTCCAATAGAACCGATAGAACGAAGTCGTGAACCAGGGGCAAATCAATATGGCCAAAAAAAGTTGCAATTTAACCAGGCAATTCGAGAATTTGATGGGTTAATTGACAACGAAGGTGTTCTTGAAATAATGCAAGATGGAGGCTATGGATTTTTAAGGTCTGCCGATTATAATTATTTAGCCTCTCCAGATGATATTTATGTTTCTCCATCACAAATAAAACTTTTTGGCTTGAAAACCGGCGATACCGTTAGAGGTTCCATACGCCCACCGAAAGAAGGTGAAAAATATTTTGCACTTTTAAGAGTTGAATCAATCAATGGAAAAACCACAGAGGAAATAAGAGATCGTATTCCATTCGAATATTTGACTCCGCTTTTCCCAGACGAAAAATTGAACCTCAGCTATAAACCGGACTCTTATTCGACTAGGGTTATGGACATGTTTGCACCCATTGGAAAAGGCCAAAGAGGCATGATAGTGGCGCAACCAAAAACTGGTAAGACTGTGTTGCTCAAGGATATTGCCAATGCAATTTCAAAAAACCATCCTGAAGTATATTTGCTTATTTTACTTATTGATGAGCGCCCGGAAGAAGTAACTGATATGCAGAGAAGTGTAAATGCCGAGGTAATATCATCCACTTTTGATGAACAAGCAGAACGCCATGTGAAAGTGGCAAGCATAGTATTAGAAAAAGCAAAACGAATGGTTGAATGCGGGCATGATGTAGTCATTTTGTTAGATTCTATCACCCGATTAGCCCGTGCATATAATATGGTGGTGCCATCATCAGGTAAAATACTTTCAGGTGGTGTTGATGCCAACGCATTGCACAAACCAAAACGGTTTTTTGGTGCCGCAAGAAATGTTGAAAACGGAGGCTCATTAACTATTATTGCCACTGCGTTAATTGAAACCGGTTCTAGAATGGACGAGGTGATTTTTGAGGAATTCAAAGGAACAGGTAACATGGAATTGCAACTTGATCGTAAGCTTTCAAATAAGCGAGTATACCCTTCAAT
>JANMZR010000335.1:0-2480 GCA_031383555.1 Cytophagaceae bacterium
ATCCAAAAAATACAATAATCCAACATTTTAACAAATGCCCTATTTTCTTCTCTGGGGGCAGGGGCTTATTAATAACATGAACTTAAAACGAATATTTGGGGCTTTGCTTACTTTGGTAGGTACAGGTAGTATAATTTATGCAGCCATCCTTTTTATAAACAATCAAGGCGGCAACAAAAACCTTCGTTCGCTGGCTATTTATAGCATCATAGGACTACTGTTTTTTCTGGCGGGTTTAAGTTTGATCCGAACTACAAAAGATGAATCTTAACCTATTTCAATCGAAACATATTGATGAAAAATCTTTTTTTATTCCATTTTATGCAAAAATTTCAATTCTGCTTATAGGCTTTTTAGCAATATTAGCCCTATTATTTATTGGTCAGCGCATAATTGTACCCATTATTTATGCCATTATTATTGCCATAGTAATGAGCCCAGCAGTAGATTTTTTTGTAAAAAGAAAAATAAATAGAAACCTTGCCATTAGTATTACACTTGCTTTTTTCCTCCTACTATTTGGCCTAATTATTTCATTTATTTGTGTTCAAATGGTTCAATTTAGTGAATCCTTTCCGCAATTGGTGGAAAAATTTCATTCCATTACTGAGAGCATTGCGGCATGGGTTTCTGATAGTTTTGGTTTTACACATTTTGAAATATATACGTGGATTGATCTTAAAAATAAAGAAGTTTTAAGCCAAGGTGGGGCAGTTTTTACCTCAATAATATTGAATACTGGCAACGCCTTGGTGTTGATAATCATTGTGTTAGTATATGTTTTCATGATACTATTTTACCAAACCCATTTATTGGAATTTATACATCGCCTTTTCAATGTAAATAGCACCCGTGATTTGAATGAAGTACTTGGTGCCACCAAAAAAATAATACAAACCTATCTCATAGGGCTTATTTTCGAGGCAGTGGTAGTGGCCATACTCAATGTAGCTGCACTTTTGGTTTTGGGCATTAAGTATGCGCTTTTATTAGGTGTAATTGGGGCAATTCTCAATGTTATACCCATCGTAGGCGGTATTATTTCAATGGCTTTACCCATGCTTATGGCATTTGCTACCAAAGAACCGGCTTATGTTTTATACGTTTTTGGCGCCTATTTTATCATACAATTCTTTGATGTGCATTATTTTATACCCAAAGTGGTGGCCTCTAAAGTGAAAATAAATGCTTTTGTTTCAATAATTGCAGTATTTGCTGGTGGTGCCTTATGGGGCTATCCAGGTATGTTTTTGTCGATACCACTACTAGCAATAATAAAAGTAATTTTCGACCATATTGAGCCATTGAAACCTTGGGGCTTTTTGCTAGGAAATGGTAGTATAAAAATGCCTTTAGTTGTTTAGAATTAAAATAATTAGTGTAAATAAATATAAATAATTATAAAAACGAGAAACAAAATGAAATCAGAAAGTAGTATTAAACCTGAAATTGGTATTTCAGGAATTGATTTAAGTGAAAGTATAAATTTGCTATCAAGAGTTTTAGCAGATGAAATGTTACTGTATGTAAAAACAAGAAAGTTCCATTGGAATGTATCAGGCCAGAGCTTTATGGAGTTACACAAATTGTTTCAAAGCCAATATACTGAGCTTGAAGAAACTATTGACGAGATAGCCGAACGTATTAATAAACTGGGAGGGAAAACCATCGGCACTATGAGCGAATTTTTAAATATTACTAGGTTAAAGGAGTTGCCAGGCATATACACAAATCAACAAGATATGATGATAGAGCTGTTAAATGATCATGAAACTTTAGCTAAAGAATTAAGAAATGATGTGGAAGAAATTGATATGAATTACAAAGATATAGGTACCATTGACTTTATGACAGGCATATTACAACAGCACGAAACTACTGCCTGGATATTAAGGAGATATATGAATTAAATTAAATGGGCAATTTTTGCCATAAAATTTTAAAGAAATAAAATAATGAAAAAGCAAACTAAATGGTCCATAGACCCATCTCACAGTGAAATTTCTTTCAAAGTAAGGCATTTGATGATATCGAACGTGAAAGGCTATTTCGAAACTTTTGAAGCCAGTATTTATACCTATGGGCATGATTTTCTCACAGCTGAAATCGATTTGTGGATAGATGCCAGCTCTATAATTACTGGTGATGCTATTCGTGACAAACACTTGATTAGCTCAGAGTTTTTCAATGCTGAACTGCATAAGCAAATCAGCTTTACCTCAAGCACAATAGCTGCAGCCAATGGCAATGGTGTACATGAGCTTTGGGGCGAGCTTACTTTGAATGGCTATACTAAAAACTTGAAATTGGAAGTTAAATTTGGAGGTATTGTAAAAGACCCTTGGGGCAACGAAAAGGCAGGTTTTGAAGTAACTGGTATTATAAATCGCAGTGAATGGGGCCTTGTTTGGAATACAGCACTAGAAACTGGCGGTGTAATGGTAGGTGACGATGTGCATAATTCTATTTGACAAGAAATA
>JANMZR010000357.1:0-6280 GCA_031383555.1 Cytophagaceae bacterium
TGAAATATTCTTTTTCAAGTTTTTCTGTTGTAAAGCAAGTAATTGATGTATTTGACTTTCCGATGTAATTTTACCAATTTATTTTTTCAATAAAACGCCTCAATTAATTAGAATAAGGTTATTTTTGTTTAATTAATACAATTTTAAAAAAAATAATAGCCAATTTATGAATAAAATAAGTACTGGTAAAATTACATCGGAAAGTCAAATACATCAATTACTTGCTTTACAACAGAAAAACTTGAAAAAGAATATTTCAAAAGAAGAAATGGAAAATCAAGGTTTTGTAACAGTTGAGCATGACTTTGAGAAATTATCAGCAATGAATAATGCTTTACCTCAAATTATTGCTTTACAAAATGAAAACTTGTTAGGTTATGCGCTTTCCATGCCTGTTTCATTCAAAAATATTATACCCGAGCTCGTGCCAATGTTCGAATTGCTAGACAGTTTGAATTATAAAAATAAATCCTTAAAAAGCTATAAATATTATGTGATGGGGCAAATTTGCGTCGATAAATCGATGCGAGGAATGGGGGTTTTTCAAAAACTTTATCAAGAACATGCCAAAGAATTTTCAGAAAAATTTGATTTTATTGTTACTGAAGTTTCTATAAATAATAAGAGGTCGATGCGAGCGCATGAAAAAGTAGGTTTTAAAACTATTCACGAATATTATGACCCAGAAAATGACGATGATTGGGCGGTGGTGCTTTGGGAGTTTGGTAAATAATTATTGGGAAATTGGTTATTTGGAAACTAGTTATTAGCTATTTATTATTGGGAAAATAGATATAAGGAAATTGGAACTTGAAAATAATTATGTGAAAGCTGGATATAGATTAATGTAAAACTTGTTTCAAATCTAAAATCTCATTTCTAAAATCCCATATCTCTTTCGTAAATTGCAGATATTTCACAACTGAATGCTTTTCAATTCCTTACATTTTGTACTATTTTTCTTACTTGTAACTCCAATATATTTTTGGTTGCCGCATATTCATCGATGGAAATGGTTGCTTGCGATAAGCAGCTATTTTTATATGGTTTTCCTTCCAATTTATATCTTAATATTGGGCTTCACCATTGTAATTGACTATTTTGCAGGCATTTACATTGAAAAAACCAGTGGCTCAAATCGTAAATTATTTCTTATCGCTAGCTTAGTTGCCAATATTGGTGTATTAGCTTTTTACAAATACTATCCATTTATCAATACAAATCTTACCTCATTTCTAGATTCGATTGGTATAAGAAATCCTGCTCCATTTTTACAAATTTTGCTTCCAGTTGGCTTATCCTTCCATACATTTCAAGCTATGAGTTATACGATTGAAGTATATCGTGGCAATCAAAAAGCTGAGAAACATTTTGGAATTTATGCCCTATATGTTATGTTTTATCCCCAATTAGTTGCGGGCCCAATTGAGCGACCACAGAATATTTTACACCAATTTCACGAAAAAAAAACGTTCCAATACCAACAAGTTACTGATGGATTGAAACAAATGGCATGGGGTTTTTTTAAGAAAATAGTAATAGCTGACCGTCTGGCAGTTTTTGTAAATACAATTTATGACTCACCACAAAACTATAGCGGTATTCCTTTAATAGTGGCTACACTATTTTTTTCAATTCAAATTTATTGTGATTTTTCTGGCTATTCAGATATTGCCATTGGCGCAGCAAAAATAATGGGCTTCAAATTGATGAAAAACTTTAACCAACCTTACTTTTCAGCTTCCATTTCCGAGTTTTGGAAGCAATGGCATATTTCGTTATCAACTTGGTTTAGAGACTACTTATATATTAGTTTGGGTGGTAATAGAGTTGTAAAATGGCGCTGGTATTATAATTTATTTATTACATTTTTGCTAAGCGGACTTTGGCATGGTGCTAATTGGACCTATGTTGTCTGGGGTGGCTTGAATGGGTTATATTTGATTATTGAATCGTTTTCTGAAAAATTAAGGTTTAAATTATTTGAAATTTCAAGATTGCAAAACACGCTTTTTTTGAAAATATTAAGCATATTTAGCACTTATGTTTTAATATGCATTGCATGGGTCTTTTTCAGGGCAAAAAACATTGATGATGCTTTTTATATTTTAAAACATAGCACAAAGAATATTTCAGAAAGTTTAAAGGTTTTAGTGTCCACAAATTTCGGAATAGATTTATACAGCTATATAATCGTCTTATCATCAATAGGTTTACTATTTATGGTTGAAGCCTGCCAAAGGAAATTCTCAATATTAACTTGGGTAAATAGCAGACCAAAGCCAATCAGATATGGCTTATATATTGGTTTGGTAGGGGCAATACTTATGTTTGGAGCTTTTGAGGTAAAACAACAATTTATTTATTTTCAGTTTTGAAAGATATAATTTCATTTATAAAAAACGCCTCAGTAATTGCATTTTTTGTTGCAGTTATAGTTATTTTTTTACCCAAAATATTTTCACCAATTATCTCAGAACCAACCAATTATGTAGCCAGTACTATCGATAAAGAATTACGACTTAACAAACTAAAATCCCCAAAATTAATTATTGTTGGTGGCTCTGGTAGCGCTTATAGTATTGACAGTAAAATGTTGGAAGATTCCCTGAAAATTCCAGTTGTAAACATGGCCGTGGCCTATGGTTTGGGGCTAGAATATATGCTGGAAGAAGTAAAAGAGTCGATTGGAAAAGGTGATAAAATTTTAGTGATTCCAGAGTTTTATTTGCCATACGAAGGTAACAGAAAATTAATGACCTTGGTAAATGACCTAAACTCCGATGCTTATAAATTTAGTAAACTCGACCTTTTAGAGACAATAAATTTTATTTTAGTGAATTTTCAACGAGTGGGCAGCTCAATATTTTATAAAATATTAAAAAAAGCTAATGATGAAAATATTACCTCTAGAAGTTCATTTAATGAAATGGGTGATATGGTTTTTCATTTAGACAAAAAAAATATTCGTCCCTTAAAAGACAAAGAAAAGCTTTATAATAACCTATATAACAATGAAATAAATCACTTAAATACTTTTGTGAAATATGTGAAATCGAAAGATGCTGAGGTTTTTTATAGTTTTCCTGCCTATCCAATTACTGAGTTTCAAGCTAACAAAGGCGCAATTAATTTTTTTGAGAAAAGAATTAAGGATAAATTTATAGGAAAAATATTAAATAGTGTTGAAGTTAATTTATACCCTGAGGCAGATTTTTTTGATACTGTGTACCACTTAAATAAAAATGGAAGAGCAAAAAGAAGTGAATATTTAGTGAAAACTTTAAGGGAGAACTTATTATAAATCAATTGAAAATTGTTTTATAGAATTGTCGGTCATTAAATAGAATTCGAAATTAAATTAGCTGCCTCCTCTCCCACCAAAGCGCCCAAAGCAACTCCCATGCCTTGGCATTTAACTGCACAATAAACATTTGACCTAACTTGCTGAATAATAGGTGATTGTTGCTCACCAAAGGCCATTATACCCGACCATCCATAATCTATTTCAACATTCAAATTTGGTAAAATAACATCAAATAATATTCTTTTTAGCTCAATTTGCACTATCTCTGTTACTCCGAATTCGGTAGTTTCTTCAGCTTTAAAATCTAAATTTCTACCACCCCCTAATAATATCCTATTGCCTATATTTCTGAAATAAAAATAACCTGCATCATAATGAAAAGCACCTTTAACTCTCAGATTATCTATTGGTTTTGTAACGATAACTTGACCACGGCCGGGGACCAAAGAAAGCTCAGGAAGGAGCTTTTTAGCAAATGCATTGGTTGTAACTAGCACTTTTTTAACATTGAAAAAAGTAGCATCATTCAAGTATAACGAGGTTTCAAAAAAAGAATCCTCAATTTTTGATATTGTAATTCCGTTAAAAATATTAATGCCTAGCTCTCTTGCAATTTTCATTAAACTGGCCATCATTAAACCAGTATTCACCAAGCCTTCAAACTGATTATAAATCAAATGTTTAACACCTTTAAAACCAAAGTCTTGAATTTTATCAGATTTGATTTGATAGGTGTTTTTTCCAATGATTTCGATTAAATTTTTATTTAAACTAGGTATGAAATCGGCATATTTTTCAAATGAATTTTTAGTTTCGAAAATCTCGTAGCCTCCACTATATTCATACCCCAGATTTACTTCTCCTACTATTGATTTTAATTTTAAAAGACCTTTATAGCGCTTTTCAATTAGGCTATATACTTCATTTTCTGAGTATTGCTCTAAGTCTTTTGCTATTTCAGAAACTGAACCAAAGCAAGCAAATCCTGCATTTTTAGTGCTGGCTCCAGAAGGCAAAAAACCACGCTCAAAAATTGAAATATTTATAGTGGGGTTCTTTTGTTTTAATTCAATTGCCGAGCAAAGGCCAACTATTCCTGAGCCAATAATCGCAACATCAATACCTTGAAAAAATGCTTCTTTTTCCCAAAAACTAAGATTCATTATATTTTTGTAATTTTAGCATTAACATAAAAACTTTCATCAACCTTAAGTGTTCCTTTTTTATTGTTTTTTTGACCCTGCCAGGTTTCCGTTGGATATAGCCAAATAAAATTACTTTTACCCAAATCAACCTTTAATGGCATATTAAAGCCTTCAACACAATTGTTCCATCTGTAATTTAAAGTTTTTCCTTTCCAATTATATTCAAAAACAGGTAAATTTATTTTTCTTAAATATTGGTCAAATACTTTTGATAAATCAGCTGGAACCTTGTTGTCGATATAGGTTTCTATTTGTTGGGTATTTACCGTTTGGTGGTAAAAAGTAGAGTTCAAACCTCTTAAAATTTCCCTCCATTTATCATCATTATTAACTATTTGTCTGATTGTATGCAGCATGTTTGCACCTTTATAATACTTGTCGGAGCCATTACTAGGTTGATTTACATTGTATAATCCAATTATCGGATTTTTATTCTCAATATTTTTTCGAGTTCCCATTACATATTCACCACCCGCCTTTTTACCATGATAATATTCAGTAAATAAGCTTTCAGAATAGGCAGTGAAGCTCTCATGGATCCACATATCGGCAATATCGATATAAGTAATATTGTTGGCAAACCACTCATGACCACTTTCATGTACAATTATAAAATCCCATAAAAGGCCCCATCCCGTGCCCGACAGGTCTTTTCCCAGATAACCATTTGCGAATTTATTGCCATAAGTAACAGAACTTTGGTGCTCCATACCCAAATAGGGTGCTTGTACTAATTTATATCCATCTTTGTAAAAAGGATAAGGACCAAACCAATGTTCAAAGGCTTTGAGCATACGTGGCACTTCCTTAAACTGAATTTTTGCTTTAGAATAATCTTGTGGCAAAATATAATAACTCAAGTCTAAATTACCATTTTCACCCGGATATTTCTCTTCCCATGTAACATAATTTCCAACATTAATATTAACACCATAATTGTTAATCGGATTGGCCACAAACCAAGTGAAAGTGGTTGTATTGTTCTTATTTTCAGTAATTTCACGTAGCGTTCCATTAGAAATATCCTTCAAACCTTTTGGTACGGTAATATTAATTTGCATAGAATCGGGCTCGTCGTACATATGGTCTTTACATGGCCACCAAACAGATGACCCCAATTCCTGACAAGATGTTGAAATAAATTGATTTCCATTTGAATCCTTCTCCCATTGGACACCTCCATCCCAAGGCGGCCGAATGGCAACTTTTGGTTTTCCTGAAAAATGAATCGTTAATTTTTCATTTTCTCCCACTATTTGTCTCATTTTCAACTTGATAAAATAAGCATTTTTACCAATTTTATAAAAACTTAGTGTATCTTTTTCTTGAATGGCATACTTAATTTCCATCGGATATTGCATATCAATTTGCATAACCTGACTGGTGTCAAGTACTTGATAATGAACAACATTGTTACCTGTAAATGTTTTAGTTTCTGGTAAAACCTCAACAGTTAAATCATAATATTTCAGGTCCCACCAAACTCGTTCAGGTGTGATTGAACCTCTCAAAGTATCGGATTTTGTAAAAAAAATGGGCTTTATTGCATTTTGGGAAAAAGCAATAGTAGAATAAACCAATAAAAAAGAGGTAATTATCTTTGGATACATTTAAAAGATTGTTGAATGAAATTACATATATGACCAAAGTTAAAAAAATAGAATACAAAAGACATATAAATCGACATAAATTCTAACGTTTTAATGATATATTTGGCGATAAACTCTTAAAAAAAAAGAAAGAAGATAAATATATTTTTCATTTTTTT
>JANMZR010000378.1:0-19332 GCA_031383555.1 Cytophagaceae bacterium
AGCAGCAGCAAAAAATTGGCGACGTTCTAATTTTATCATAGTTATAAAGTTTTTTCTAATAAAAATTTATCTTAACAAGGCCAATATTTTAAAATTAATATTGCAAAAAAATAATGTTTTAATCCTATTTTTAGGATTGTGCTTTTTAGTTTTAGTTAAATATAATTTAATTAAGTTTTAACCAATTGACAATTGTATCATAGATTTCAATAATGCCAAAATAAGTAATAATAATTGAAAAAATCAAGGCAAAAAACAGACAGGTATTTAAAAACCAATCTGCTTTTAAGTCGTTCATTATCCGTTTATTATTCACTAAAATTAATATCAGAAGTATTGTCATTGGCAAAATCAAAACTAAAAATACTTGTGAAAATACCTGAAATTCAATTGGGTTTCGTCCAAGAAAAGGGCCAATAAGACCTATAAATGCTGCCAGAATTGTAAGGCTTTTGAACTGCTTTGTTCCCATTTGGAATTTACCTGTTTGCAAATCCTGCACCATCATGGGTGTAATCATCAATATAGGGAAAATTGCCGTTAAGCCTGCACTAAGCGTTCCAATTAGGAAAATAACAGATGCAAACTTCCCAGCAAGTGGTTCTAAAACTCCAACCATGTCGAAAATCTTCTTTATTTCTTTGCCTTCTTTATACAAGGTAGCCATTGCAATCAACAAAATTGAGGTACCAATGACAAACAAACCTACATTGGCAATAATGGCGTCCTTTTTTTGTCGTTTTCGATCTGCTTTTGTCCAATTGTTTGCTTGTAAAAAAAGTGGGCGAGTTATGAAAGTTGCCGCTGATAAAGTTGTTCCTACCATTGCTACACTCAAAAGTATTTCCTCTTTTTGATGAAGCATTTTTGGAATTAATCCTTTTATAATTTCTGTTGGGTCAGGCGGGGCAATAAACATAGAAAGTATAAAGCAGAATGACATTAAAATAACGAAAATCGATACTATTTTTTCAAATAACTGAAATTTGCCAATGTTTAGAATATAGGTCATAATACCTACATTGATAATTGCCAAAGCCAAAACAATACTGTAAGCTTGGCTTCCCAAAGCAGGAAAAAAAACATTAAAAGTTTCAAAAATTGCATTTGATGAAGTGGAAAGGTTTCCCATAAGGGCGTTGTATTGTCCTATGGATAGGCCCACAATAATAATCCAACCCAAAAGCCCTCCAAAAGGCAAATATTCCTTGATACCATTTAATGCAGTATGCCCTGTTGCCAAATAAAACCTATCATATGCTTCACAACAAGCCCAAGAAAATAAGCAAGCTAAAAAATTAATCCAAAGTAAGTCAGCTCCATATTTACTACCAGCTACTATAAAAGTAGTAACACTACCTGTACCAACAGCAAAACCAATAGCAATAATGGCTGGGCCAATTTCACTTATTAAATTTTTGAACTTCATAGTGATTGTTATACTAATGGTTTGATAGATTTCATACCCTTCCTAATTTTAGTTTCTTCTATCTAATAATTTAAAATTAGGCATAAATAGCCAAATACTCAACATTGTAATTATTGCTAATGCTGCACCTATAATAAATGCAGGTGTGTAGTTTCCTCCAATGGTTAGCCAGGGCACTAAATAGGTTAATCCTGCTGCACCCAATTTAGCTGCCATGCCTGAAAAGCCTGATAAAGTTCCTACAGTTTTACCGTTAAATAAGTCGCTAGGCAAAGTTTGAATATTGCCAATGGCAATTTGAAAGCCAAATAAAATAACCGCCATTATTAAAACTGCGGAAGTAGGGCCACCCATTGCCAGCAAAGCAGGTAACATTATTAGGCATCCCAAAGTGATTACCATTTTACGAGTTTTGTTCACATCCCATCCATTTTTAAGTCTATTTTGGGCCAATAAACCACCAAACCAAGCACCAAACATACCACCAACATTTGGTACCCAACCATATAGTCCAATTGATTTTAGGTCCATACCGTATACTTCATTTAGATAGATGGGAATCCAAAAAAACAAATAACCACCAAATGGGATCTATTGCGGCTGATGCCAATATTACACCCCAACTTTCCTTATGAGACAGCAACTTTTTAGTATTTGGAGCATAAATATCCTGATTGCTTGTGATTGATTCGTTTTGATTTAGCTGGCCACTTAATATATAGTTTCGCTCTCCTTCAGAAAGCCAAGGATGCTTTGCTGGTGGGGATTTTTCCAAAATAAGCCATGGAATGAGCCATAGTAAACCAAGTAAGCCAACAATAATGAAAATAAATTGCCAGCCAAAATAAATAGAAAGAAATGCAATTAATGGAATGGAAATGATTCCTCCGATGGCAGTTCCTGAGTTAAATATACCTTGAGCAAAGGCTCTTTCTTTTGTAGGAAACCACTCTGAATTAGCTTTTGCTGCACCTGGCCAGTTGCCTGCTTCGGCAATGCCTAAAAGTGACCTAAATAAAGCAAAAATACTAAAAGAATTGGCCAAGGCATGTAAGGCCGTGGCAATTGACCAAACACCTATTGATAATACAAAACCCAACCGAGTACCTATCCAATCAAATATTCTTCCAAAAATGGCTTGGCCAAAGGCATAAGAGAAAACGAAAATAATGGATATATAAGAGTATATTTCTTTTCGCTCGTCGCTGGTTTTATCAGGATATAATTCCTCTGAAATGGACGGCCAAAGTACATTAAGTGTTTGCCGATCTATATAATTAATTATACCAGCTAAAGCAATAAGGCCAATTACCCACCATCTTAATCCTTTAATTTTCATAATTTTCTAGTTTAGAAACGCTCTTATTTTTAGAAATATCTTTAATTATTGACCACCCCTCACTCGATCAATATATTATAAATAGTCACAATACTAATACAACAGTATTGTGAGTTTCAATATAGCGATTGTGATTTTAGATAGCTTTTTCAGTTTTATCTATACAAAATCCTCCCGCATAGGACTAAAAACATCTATTAATAAACCTTCTTCTAAACAAGTTGCTCCATGAGGCAAATTTGGGGTAATATAATACGAATCGCCAGCCTTCAAAACCTTCGTTTGATCACCGATGGTGACTTTAAAAACACCACTTTCGATGTGCGTAATTTGACTATGGTAATGATGATGAATTGCTCCAACACCTCCTGTTTTGAAGTCAGCTTTTACCAACATTAAGCTTTCATCATAAGCCATAATTTTTCTTTGCACTAAATCATTTACTTTTTCCCATTAAAGAGAACTGTCCTTTATGAATGTTTCAACAAAAGTATTCATTTCTTATATTTTTTGAATTTTTTATTTATGTAACTAATAATCAAGTTAATAAGGAGTTTCGCTCACCCAAAAGCCGATTCTAAATAGTCGATTGCCATTTATGAAAAAGCCAATCCTCCGTTAATGTCAATGTTGTTTCCAGTCATAAACGAAGACTCGTCAGAAGCTAAATAGGCAACTAAATCTGCAACTTCCTTTGCTTGTCCTTCTCGGCGAAGTGGGGTTGCATTTGCAACGTTTGTACGTATTTCACTTTTGGTAAATGTGTCGTGAAAAGCAGTGGCAATCATGCCCGGGCAAAGTGAGTTTACTCTGATATTTTTGGGTCCTAATTCTTTTGCCATCGAGCGTGTAAATGTCATTACTGCACCTTTTGAAGCTGAGTATGCTGAGGCACCACCTCCACCACCATCTCGACCTGCTTGCGATGCAAAATTGACAATTGAAGAACCCGCAGGCATATGAGGAACTACCGCTTTGGTTACTAAGAAAACAGTATTAAAATTTAATTTGAAAACGAAATTCACGAAATCTTCATCCATTTCAGCCAGAGTTTTACGGGCCACTAAACCACCAGCAACATTAACTAAAATATTGATTTCAGATCCAAAAGCATCAATTGCCTTTTGAACTAAATTATCGACATCTGCTTGTTTTGTCATGTCGCCTTGAACCAAAATAGCTTCGCCACCAGCACCTACAATTTCGGCTTTTGTTATTTCAGCTTCCTCTTGTGTTCCGAAATAGTTAATCACTACTTTAGCACCCAATGAAGCCAATTTTAGTGAGGTCATTTTGCCAATATCTCTTCCGCCGCCTGTTACAATTGCTACTTTACCTGTTAAATTCATATTCTATTTTTCGTTTTATTTGTTAAAAATTTATCAATGAGAAAGATCCTTTCCAATCAACTTTTTTGCCTCCAAGTGGTACGGAATGGATTTTGTTTTTTTGAAAATCAATTTTATTGGTTTGTCAAAATAAGGAATAAACTTTTTGGTTTCACTTATGCTAAATTGTCCTCTTCCAATTCGGTTGATTACTCCAAGCTGAACTAATGAGTATATGCGCCAATTGATAGTCGAATTGGGGATTTCTGGCTCTAATGTATGGTAGAAATTAGCAATAGTATTTGTACTCAATTGCTTTGGGCCTTGAAATGCGGATTCTAGCTTTTCGATATTTAACTTATTTTTTACAATCATTAGTATTTTTTCTACAAATATACAAAAACTAAAATTCGGTAGTAAATTATAAATGTTGCCGAAATATAGTATATTTTTATTCTCTTAAATATCTAATATTTGCTTCGCCAAATATCGGTTATTTAATAAATATACATCAAGTATTTAATGTAATATACATGACATATTATATTTATTTTTACATTTGCAAAATAAATTCGGGAAATTATGAAAGTCGCTCAAAAAGTTGAAAATAAAATAAAGAAAATTCAGGCAGGTATAACATTCAAATACAAGGATTTTGCTATTGAGCCGAACGAATTTTCTGCAGCTACAAAAGCCATTGAACGTTTAATCAAAAAAGGTGTAATTCTAAGGGCTTCAACTGGTCTTTTTTACAAACCTAAAAAGACCGTTTTTGGCAATTTACTTCTAAAAGAGGAAGAACTACTAAAACCCTATTTATTTGATAATAATAATAGAATAGGCTATATCACAGGCACTTTACTTTTTAATAAATTCAAATTAACTACACAAATACCCAAAAATATTCAAATTGCAACTAAGGGAAATCGAATTTTGACGAAAGCTTGGAATGTGGAAATAAGTTCTGTAAAAAGTTATGTTGATATTGAAAATAAAAATGTGTATTTACTAGAAATATTGGATGTTTTAAAAGAATTCAAAACAATCCCAGATATGAATACAGTAGAAGTGATTACTTTTTTAAAAAATAAAATTGCTTCATTAGCACAAAAAGAAACTGATAATTTAGTGAAATTTGCCCTAAATTACCCACCTAGAGTTATAGCATTTTTAGGGGCTCTATTAGAAGAATTAAATAAAAATGAGAATTTAGCCATTTTACAACGAAATATAAATCCATTGTCAAGCTATAAATTTGGCATTACAAAATCACAATTATCAACGATTGAAAACTGGAATATAAAATGATTTTACACACAAATAGCAAGCTTTTTGAAGATGCTGTGGTAGCAACGGCTCAAAAGTTAAAAATTCCAGAAATCTATATTGAGAAAGATTATTGGGTTAAAGTAGCTTTGCACGCTATATTTCATTCGAAAATTGCTGATGAGGCTGTATTCAAAGGAGGCACAGCACTTTCAAAATGCTATAAATTAATCAATAGATTTTCGGAAGATGTGGATATGGTTGTGCTAAACAATTCTGGCGAATCTAGCAATAAACTTAAACTCGAATTACGCATTAGAAAATTTAAACGGGTACTCAAATTCCTTTGAATGATTCCAAAGGCCTTTAAACCATTGCCTTCGTTTTTTATTTAGTGCCATTTTAGTACTAATTTACCCTCTACTCTTTCAAAATATGCCCCAATTGCAAAGGTTCTATATCTGAGTGTTGATAGCGTTTTTTGGGTTTTTTCTTGCAGTAGAAATGTTCTAAAAAGAGCCATTAAATTATAGGCAATCATGGCAAAAGTGAGGGCTGCTTCGGTGGCGAAAAAGCTTTGTAAATTGAAGCTATCAAAACCAAAGTCATATCGCTCCGGCGACCCGGTTGAGCTCTTTAATTCTATTTTCAGCATCACCTCTTCCTCGGTATATTCTCCAAATTTCCGCAGGGGCTAGTTTCATTGGGGTTATATAGGCTTAATATCGATAGTTTTGGTGTACTTCTTCCTCTGAAAAAAGACTCAATTGCTTACCTGTAGCCTTAGGCCTTCCTTGTATTCTTTAGCGAACGATTATGATTCTTCGTGCTTTTCCCCATGAATCACTTTGGTAATTTTGCTCACAAATTTCAATGCCTGTAATAAAACTTTCCAAAATTGTGGATGATTTGTATCCTCGATTCGAGCCTGATATTGGCAAGTCAGCATTACAGTCAACAATTTCCCTAAATCCGATTTTTTAAAGCAATTGTTTCAAAAAAACCATCCCTCCCCAAGGAGTTATCTCTCTGTCTGTGAAGCCTATATCAAATTCCATACACAAAAATAGCTATTGCTACGCATTAGAAAAACTTTAAAATTATTGCTGCCTAAAATTCTATTGCGTAATTTGGGTTTATAAAAGTCTTCATTATTGAGGGAAAAATTCTAATCCTTTTTCATAAACCAAAGGCTTTGGTTTAGGGCATAGTTTGGCTAATGATATTTTTACAAAAGGGCATAGTAGTACTCCTGAATGTGAGACTATGGAAGGTGTGCATACAAGGGCTATTGTATAAATACCCTTTGCTTAAGTATTGATTCCATATTTTGTTTTTATTTTAATTATGGCTCCTAATTAATCAAATAAGTGCCTTATTAAATGTATCAAATATTTCGAAATCGTCTAGAGTCTGCCGATTTGAAAATTTATTTAGCTTTCAACCTTTCCAAAACTTCGTGGCTGTATAAACGGCCAATTGGTAATTCTTGGTCAACAATATGAATATGGCTTAGGGTAAAAGCTTTTATTTTATCATAAGCCACTATATATGAACGATGAATGCGAATAAAATTTGCCTCAGGTAGCATCTCTTCAACAGAAGCCAAAGTTTGTTTCACTACCAACATTTTGGTAGCTTGATTCATAAATATTTTAATATAATCTTTCAGACTTTCAATATAAAGTATTTCATTGATAAGTACTTTTACCATTTTTCTATCAACCTTAAAGTATAAAAATGCCTCAACATTGGGTTGAAATAATTTGATGTCTAAAATTGGATTGTTTACCTTCATAACCTTTGCAATAGCTTTAAAAAAGCGTTCAAAAGAAATGGGTTTCATCAAATAATCGACAGCTTCAAGTTCAAATGCCTCAATGGCATAATCACGATAAGCAGTAGTAAATATTACGTTTGGTGGATTTTTGAGTGTTTTTAGAAAGTCAGTTCCTAATAATTGAGGCATTTTAATATCTAAAAATATTAAATCCACCTCATTATTTTGGAGAACATTAAAAGCTTGGATAGCATTATGACATTGCGCCACAATTTCCAAATTGTCAATTGAATTGATATAGGATTCCAGCACCTCCAAGGCGGGCGGTTCGTCATCAACCAACAAGCAACGAATTTTTTGAAGGTTATAATTCATAGGTTTATACAATTAATTTTTGAATATCTGGTACTATTTCGGCGGTTAGTTTCAAATGTAAATTTATCAAAAAAAAATCGACTTCAGAAGTTGTTTTAAGCACATATTGATTAATGTAGCTATGCTCTAAATATTTCTGAAAGTTTGTAAAAAAAACACTTTCCTCAAGTTTTGCATATGTGTTTTGACTAAAAATCAATTTGAAATTCAATGCTTTGTTTTGAACCGATAAATCTAAGCTTACCCATTTTATATTATTTTTATCTTGATTATCCATGTTTTGAAAGGCCATTTCAATGAGTTGAAAAAGCAGTAAAGGGGCAATTTCTTGGCTTTCAATATCCCCAGTAAAATTTAACGATACTTCCAAATTTTCTCCAAATTGTATTTTTTCTAGATAAATAAAATCAATAATCATTTCAATTTCTTTTTCGAGCGGAACCATTTTCGTTTGGCTTTCATAGAGCAGATAACTCAATAAATGTGAAAACTTCATCACTACAGTAGACGTCTGTTTCGATTTTTCAGCGGTTAATTCATGTAAATTATCCAAAGTTTTAAACAAGAAATTGGGATGAAGTTGCGCTTTAAATATGTTTATTTCGATCTCTATTTTTTCTTTTAACAATTTTTTATTGAGCTTTTGTTTTTCATTCCAAAACTCAAAAAGCTTGATGGCACAGGCACTAAAAGGTACCAGGAAATTAAAGTAATCAAAGCTATAAAAATAGTTTTCTTTGATCATTGTCCAACCAAATTTGCAATTGCAAGGTTGATTGAATACATTAGGTAACAAAATCGCTTGAATAAAAGCACTAAAAACATCATTTAAAAAAGCAGAAATTAATACCCAAATCAAAAGTAAAAATGAGAATTCATAGTATCGTTTTTTCAATAAATAATATGGTAGTAAAAAATAAATAAGGGTATAAGTACAAAACACATAAACTGGCAATATTAATATGATCCAGATTAGTGAATCATTTACTTTAGTGTATTCATTAGGAATTTGAATAAGTATATAGAAAACAATGGTGAATAACCAAAATAAAATATGCTTTTGAAAACGATTATTTAAGTTAATTTTCATATTGATCATTTATTTCACTCAATATCACTGGTTGATTATTCGTGAGAGGCAGCTTCATTTCTACCATGAAAGTATTTTTTTCTCGTTTAATTTTTAGAGAATATTTGAACCCAAACAATAATTGCAAGCGCTTTTCAACATTCTTAAGCCCAAAACCTCCCAAGTTGCCAGAATCGGGGTTTTTATTTCCCATAAAATTGTTAATAATATAAAAAGCCAATTCATTTTCATATACAACAATATTCATATTTATTTGTGCTATACCTGTTAGTCCAGATGAGCCATGTTTGAAGGCGTTTTCTAAAAATGGTAACATCAATAATGGGGCAGTTTTTTTAGAAATAATATCACCTTCTACCTCAAAATTTACCTTTAAGCGATTCCCATACCTAAGTTTTTCAAGTTCAATATAGTTTTTCAGCATTTCAATTTCCCTTTCCAAACCAATAAGAGGGTTATTGCATTCATGAAGCATATATTTCAGCAAATTTGAAAGCTTATCTACCACTTCCGTCGCTTTATTGGATTGTTTTAAAGTTAGAGCATAAAGGTTGTTAAGTGTATTAAACAAAAAGTGTGGGTGAATTTGGGATTTTAAAAATTGTAACTCAGCCGTTGCATTTTCGTGCATGAGTTGTTGATTTGATTGATCTTTTTGATACCAGTGCCTAAAAAATTTAATCACAGCGGCAAAGCCAGTAATGGTGAGTATCAAAAAATAATTATTGGCTGTAAACACGTTCTTGTAGCTATGAAAAAGCTCGAAATGGCCAGTTCTGAAAGGGATAATTACAAAATATCGATAGGCATATGTAAATAAAAGTGTGGATATGAGAAAAATAATCAAAAGATAAATAAACCTTTTTTTGTGACCAAGCCAAAGATGCGGCAGAATGAAATACAAAAAAGTATAAGTGACCAACATTTGTGGCAGTAGAAATAAAGTGTTATTTTGAAAAACCAAACCTATTTTAGAACCTTTAAAAACAGTAATCCACATAAAGAAAGGGAAGATTAATAAAAATGCGGACCAAAAGCAAATATGTAAAAGCAATCTTTTTCGGGACAAGAATCTGAACAGGTTCTTATAATTCAATCGATTTAATTTGGTTTTATTTAGCATCATTTGGTTATTTTTTATTCATCAAATATCATCTGGCCTAAATCATTCTGAAATACAATCCATTAAATTTCAAGTGTTTAATAGGCTTAGTTCTAAAAAATTAAGATAAATATAAAAATTTCTTGATAAAAAAATTGAAACCAATCAAATATTATAGCTCAATCACAATTAATTGATACCGAATGCCATTTGTATCAGTTTTTCAGTTGTATGTCTACAATAATAGTAACCTAGTCTATTTTTAAAAATGGATGCTTTGAAATTACTTAATTTTAAATTGAATAAAAACCAAAACAAATTTCAATTTGTAAATTGATAAAAATGTAGCTTTTGAATCAAAAAAACCTAATAAAATATGAACCGATTTCAATTATTTGCCTTATTAGAATACACACTTCAAATTTTACAATTGTTTATAACCAGCAGTATTTTTTTCCTTTTTAATAATGGTATGAAACCTAATTCCTTTTTATTACAAGGGGAATATTTGCTTTTTAACTAAAACTTTATGTTGACAAATTATTGATTATTTACGACTAAAATTAATTAATAACTCCCATTTCGAACCAGATATCTTTTAAACTAAACCAATTATTTTTTTACAATTAAAACCAATTTATTATGAAAAAGAGCCTTTATTTTCTTCTTATTATCACAGCATTAGTTATTTTTAATGGCTGTGATAAAGCCAACTTTTTGGAAACAAAAAACCAAAATAAATCTGGTTTTCCGAAACCAGAAGCACCAGCACAATTAAATGCCAACGAAAATGGTCACTTAAAACAGACCAAAACTTATTCATCCGAAGTGGTAACAAGTTGGCTAAATATGCAATTGAATATGTTGCGTGTTCCATTGGCCGCTGGCACAGGCGCACAAGCATCAGATCGATGTCAGGCCTATTGTGGTATTGCTACCTATGAAGCTGTAGTAAATGGCATGCCCGCTTATCAATCATTATATGGCCAGTTGACAGACTTTCCACAAATGCCAGCTACCGAATCTGGCAAAGCCTACCATTGGGCGGCAAGTGCCAATGCAGCTTTAGCCGAAATGAATCGTAAGCTATTTCCAACCACATCTCTGGCCAATAAAACCGAAATAGACAATTTGGAAAATACTTTGCGGGCTACCTACGCTGCTGAAGTAGATGCAGCCACTTTAGATCGTTCAATTGCATTTGGAAAAGAAGTAGCTACACGGGTTTTTGCTTGGGCAGCCACTGATGGATCAGCCAATCCGAATCCTCCTTATATAGCACCACTTGGGCTTGGCCTCTGGGTGCCTACAGCACCAACGCCGCCGGTAAATCCTTATGCTAGTCAACGACGGCTTTTAGTACCTGATGTTGCAGATGGCACAGCACTTTCTCCACCGCCAGCTTATTCAGCTGCACCAGGGTCACCTTTTCATGATATGGTAAAAGAGGTTTATGATAAGTCCTTGGTGCTCACTCCAGATGAAATTGCTGCCGCAGTTTATTTTCGTGATGCGCCTGGCTATCCGGGAGGTGGGGCCTTTGTTTCAATATTATTACAAGTAATTACCAAAGCTAAACCTATGCTTGATATTGCAGCTTTAGCTTATGTAAAAGTTGGCTTGGCTCAACATGATGCAACCATAATTTTATTTACCAATAAATACAATTATAAACTCATTCGCCCAATCACCTATATTCGAAATGAAATGGGGATTCCGCTATGGTCGCCAACCATACCCAATCCTAATCACCCTGAATTTCCCTCAGGCCATGCTGTAACGAATTCGGCAATTATTGTAATGCTTAATAATATATTTGGAACAAACTTTCAATTTACCTTACATACTTACGATTACCTTCCTCTACCACCACGTAGTTATAATTCATTTGATGAAATGGGCCACGATATGTCTAATAGTAGATTTTGGGGCGGATTACATTATAAGGCCACTTGCGAAAAAAGTGAGATACAAGGCAAAAAAGTGGGTGAGAATATTTTGAATAAAATAAATTTTTTGAAAGAGTAAAAATGATTAATGAAAATGCAAGGGATAATTTCACTTGCATTTTCTATTCATGAAGTTCAAGAATAAAAATTGAATTACAAAAGCCAACTTTTGGAATAAATTATTACCGATTAAAATTAGTTGAAATTTTGATATAGTAACATTTACAGAAATATTTGCAATAAAATATTAGAATAATAATGAAGAAAATCAGATTTGAACCTATACAAGCAGCCTGACAAGCTGTTGCGCTAACCTTAACAACAATTCCAACTTTACCTCAGCTGGATTCGACCCTGCACCCTCCTGATACAATCCAGGGCTCTACAATTATTGCTATGAGGTAAATTTTGTGGAGAAAAGAGGACTCGAACCTCTATCTACGGTTTTTCAGACCATCGCCTTGACCATCTCGGCTATTTCTCCAAATGGAGCATAGAACAGGATTCGAACCTGTGAATTAAGGTTTTGTTCACGGAACTCAATGAGCAAACCATCGCCTTCAACCACTCAGCCATCTATACATTACAATTCATTGGGTTTTAACCTGTGCCAAAACCCAATACTATGTGGGCAACCACTTGGGTGGGCCCTTACTCATCATATTTCAATAAAAACTCAGGGTTAATTACTTTAAAGGAAAGCCTCCCAATATTACCCAAAATATTCACGAAATTTTTATCATATTTTTCAATATGTGGCCTAATAACTATACCTTCAGCCCAAGCCAATGGATTTGTAATTGACCTAATTTTTGCTTTTTTCACCAAGGTTGGAATATCTGTTTCTAACAAATATTTTTCTTCTAAAATTGGTGCTGTGTTTAATGCTAATTCATTGATAATCAATTTGAATTTATCGAATGAAACATGTTCAAATTTATCAATATCGAATATATTGAAAAAGTAAATAGCCTGCGCTTTTATTTTAAGCTTATTGCCCTGAATACCTTCGCCAACTAGCTCGCCTTGCAAAGCAAAATTGCCATTTAAACTGGCCAATTTTTCATGAATTTGCAATTGCTTTGCCATTTTCCAAAGTGTATTCTCTTCATCTTCAAGCAATTCTAAATTTCTGGAGCAAACGCCAAACTCACCATCTTTAACAAAATAAGTAACGGAAGTACCATCCAATTTTTCTGTGATATAGCAGTTTTCACCTTTATATTTTAGCAATATTTCTTGTAAAACTTGTACCCTAGTTTCATCAGTTTTTGGAATGAAAGAAGGAAAACTGCCTTTCATAATCCCAGCCAAACTTGCAGGAATTGGGGCTTCGTATTTTGTAATTTCTAAAGTTTCGGTACAATCTCTACCTTCAAGAATTTCAAAATCTTTCGGCAAAAAGCTTAATGGGAAGCAAATTCCTTGTGAAATTTGACCCTTTAGTCTGATAGTGCGAATCCTGAATTTCCTGGCACTCAAAAATTCAAATTCAGGTTTTTCAGGCAAAAGGCTGTCTATTTCGCAGTAAATGCAGAGGTCTCCCAGTCTGTACTCACCTTTTTTCACAACCAGTTCCCAACCCAGTACTTGGACTTTTTCAATGGCATCAGCACCTTTAATTGGTTCAATTGCTATTATTTTTTGTATGCTTGCTAGTTGTCTCATTTTTGTAATATTTTATATTTCCTCAATTTGTATTTCAATTTCTCAGTATTTTTTTTTCATTGAAATTGAGCAATAAAAAAAGCCCAACCTTTTATATTTGAGGTTGGGCTTCTTGGTAATTGTTTTTACTTAAACAAATTGCTAAAATAGCTTTTTCCTCTTTTTTCGATAATGTTCCAAAACTCCCAAACATGACAAACAATTACCTCCAAAATGGGGCATCGTTATGGCCGTATCAAAGGCACAACTTTTTGCACTATCCCGAAAAGTACAAAGGCGATATATTGAAAGAAGGTTTTGCAACTGAATATTTTGATTTTATAGAAGCATCAGGGCCAAACTTTTGGATTTATGGCCACCATCATTAAAACACACCAGATTTTACAATCGGTAAAACGCAATTGATTACCAATCAGTTAGGTTATTTGTTACAAAATATCTTCTTAATATTTGTTGTTTTGTAACAAAATATTACTAAATTTGTTACAAATACAATTTTATTATGGAAAGTATAGAAGGAAGTATATTAAAACGAATATTAAAAACTAGGAAAGGTGACTTAATATTCCCCGATGATTTTAATGAATTAGGTTCTTCTGAGGCAATTCGTGTATCACTGCATCGCCTTGAAAAGAAAGAGAAAATAACCAGAGTTGCACAAGGTATTTATGTGCGGCCCAAAGAAAGTAAATTGATAGGCAAAGTAATGCCAACTACTGAAGAAATAGCTTTAGGGATAGCCAACAGAGATAGAATTAGAATAGTACCAACAGGAGCTTACGCCATGAATGCATTGGGGTTAAGCACCCAAGTGCCAACAAAAGTGGTTTTTTTAAGTGATGGCTCACCAAGACTGATTAAAATGGGTAGGCGCACTATAAAGTTCAAAAAAGCATCACCCAAAAATTTATTAGCTAAAGGAAAAATTAGCAGTTTGGTCATTCAGGCACTTCGGTCAATTGGTACCAATTTACAAACTGAAGAAGAAGAAGCAAAAATTTTAAAAATTTTAAAAATGGAAGATCCTAAATTGCTGTCACATGATATTAAACTGGCACCAGTTTGGATTCAAAAAATAATGAAAAAAGCCCTTTAAAATGAGAAAGAAAATTTTTACTCAATTACCTGATTCTGAAAAAATACTTCTTTTCAATCAAATTTCTGGAAAAACCGGTTTAACACCATTTGCAGTTGAAAAAGATTGGTGGGTAGTACAAACTTTGGCTATTATTTTTGAAATGGAGGTGGCCAAACATTTGGTTTTTAAAGGAGGTACCTCGTTAAGTAAAGCTTGGAAACTGATTGACCGCTTTTCAGAAGATGTTGATTTGGCGATTGATAGAGAATTTTTAGGTTTTACAGGCGAGCTTTCGAAAAGTCAAAGAACTGAATTACGAAAAGCTGCCAGCAATTATATTTCTGGACCATTTTTAGAAGATTTAAAAGCAAAATTTAAAGAAAATGGATTTACTGAAATAAAGTTAGAAATAGTTGAAGCAAAAGACAGCGACCAAGACCCTAGAATAATAGAAATTTTATACCCAAACTTGATAATAGAACAAGGCTATTTGCTGCCTAAAGTGTTGGTTGAAATTGGGTGCCGTTCCTTGCGAGAGCCTTTTACAGTAAGGGCCTTTGGCTCATTAATTGACGAATTGTATGGTGAAAGTATGTTTGCTGAACAACCCATAAAAGTGCCGACAGTAAACCCAGAGCGCACTTTTTTAGAAAAAATATTTCTTTTACATGAAGAATTTCAAAAACCTATTGCAAAAATTAGAGTAGACAGACTGAGCCGACATTTATATGATGTTTACTATTTATCAAAAACCGAATTTGCCAATAAAGCATTGAATAGCAAAGAGTTGTATGAAACAATTGTAAGCCATCGACATAAGTTTACCAAAATTGGTGGCATCGATTATAACTTACACAATCCTAAAAAAATTAACCCCATACCAATAACTGTTATAAAAGATGCTTGGAAAAGGGATTATAATTTAATGCTTGAGCAAATGATTTATGAGCCAAACCCACCTACTTTTGAAATGGTGATTACTCAATTAGAAATTTTGAAAAGTAAATTAAGGAATTTGGATTGGGAGTTTGAGCTGGAGTTTTAAAAAAACAATATACAGCAATATTTATTTTCAATAAAAGAAGTCATTTTGCATCAATAGTACAGCCAACGCTACACATTGACCAGCGTCCCAGCGGCTGTCTTATGCTATTAAAATTACCTCCTTTGCCGATCCCTAAAAGCGTATAAGGAGGTTTTTTCGTTTTTAGGCCTGAATTTGATATTGATTTATCCTAAAAAAACATTTAAACAATATTTTTTCACTACTTTTCATATATTTGTTTAATTAAATATTTGAAATTTGTTTAATCTCTAGCCGTACTTTTCTGAATCACACAAATGACCAATCAAAATCCTGAACAAATAGCTCGAGACCATATAGATAGGCAACTCATTGCTTGTGGTTGGGTAATTCAGGATAAATCAAAAATTAATCTTTCAGCTTCCATAGGAATTGCTGTTCGGGAATATCAAACTGATATTGGCCCAGCTGATTATGTGCTTTTTGTAGATAAAAAACCGATTGGAATTATTGAGGCAAAAAGAGCTGAGGAAGCCGTTCACTTATCAGTTCATGAAAGCCAAAGTGAGGGATATGCTAGTGCAAAGCTAAAATATTTGAACAATGAAAAGCTTCCTTTTGTATATGAAAGTACAGGGGAAGTAACCAGATTTACTGATTTCAGAGACCCAAAACCAAGGTCAAGACCAATATTTACTTTTCATAGGCCTGAAACATTTCGTGACTTTTTAAGGCAAAACAATTCATTAAGAGGACGGCTTCAAAATATACCAATTCTTCCTGAAGATGGCCTCCGAGATTGTCAAATTACTGCCATCAACAATTTGGAAGTCTCATTTAAAGATGCCAGGCCAAAAGCTTTGATACAAATGGCCACTGGGTCAGGTAAAACTTTTACAGCTATTACCTTTATTTACAGACTTTTAAAGTTTGCCAAAGCCAAGCGAATTCTCTTTTTGGTTGATACAAAAAACCTTGGAGAGCAAGCTGAGCAAGAGTTCATGAGCTTTTTGCCAAATGACGACAATAGAAAATTCACTGAATTATATGCCGTTTCTCGACTAAAAAGCAGTTTCATCCCAGAAGATAATCAAATATATATTTCCACTATTCAAAGAATGTACTCTATTTTGAAGGGTACTGAGCTGGACGAAAGTGCAGAAGAAGCCAATCCAAATGAGTATTTTACTTCAAAAGAACCCGCTCCAGTTGTCTATTCCGAGAAAGTGCCAGTTGAGTTTTTTGATTTTATAGTGATTGACGAATGCCACCGAAGCATTTACAACCTTTGGAAGCAGGTACTTGACTATTTTCATGCATTTCAGATTGGCCTTACTGCCACACCTGACAATCGAACTTTTGGCTATTTCAATCAAAACTTGGTGAGTGATTATGGTTATGAAAAAGCTGTAATTGATGGGGTGCTCGTGCCTTACAATGTTTTTACCATTGAAACCCAAATAACCAAAGAGGGAAGCAAAATATTGGTGGGGGAAAAAGTAGATAAAAGAGAGCGATTGACTCGTAGAAAATTTTGGGAGTCGGTTGATGAAGACATTGAATATAGTGGGAAACAGCTTGATAATGATATCGTAAACAAAAGCCAGATAAGGACAATTATTAGAGCCATTAAGGAAAATATGCCCAATATGTTTCCTGATAGAATTACAAATGGTGCTTTTGAAGTACCCAAAACATTAATATTTGCCAAAACCGACTCACATGCCGAAGATATTATTGAAATAGTGAGAGAGGAATTTGCGGAAGAAAATAAATTTTGTAAAAAAATTACTTACCGAAGTGTAGAAGATCCGAAAACTGTTCTCGGCCAATTTCGCAATGATTATTATCCTAGAATAGCGGTAACGGTGGATATGATAGCTACAGGCACTGATATACGTCCGCTTGAAGTGCTGGTATTTATGCGTGATGTGAAAAGTCGCAGCTATTATGAGCAGATGAAAGGCAGAGGCACTCGTACCTGTAGTGTGGAAGATTTACGAGCAAAAGGCACACCATCAGCCAAGTTTTCGAAAGACCATTTTGTGATAATCGATGCGATTGGGGTTGAAAATTCTCAAAAAACTGATAGCCGACCTTTAGAGAAAAAGCCAGGCATGAGCTTGAAGGACATTTTGCAAAATGTGGCGATGGGAAATAGGGAAGAGGAAATATTATGCTCCCTAGCCAACCGCTTGATTAGGCTCGATAAGCAAATTAATGAAAAAGAAAAAGCTGGTTTTGCCGAACATGCTGAAAATAAAACGATTAGCCAAGTAGTACGCCAATTGCTAAATGCATATGATCCCGACACTTTGGCAAACTTGGAAACAGAAGTAAAAACAGAAATGAAAGGCGCTGCACCTGATGATATTCAAAATGAGATTGATACAAGGCATACACAATTGATTGAAAATTCGGTGGCGGTGTTTCATAACCCTGAGCTGAGACAGTATATTATTGATGTTCGTAAAAAATACGACCAAATAATAGACAATATTAATATCGATACCATTACCAATATTGGATGGGTAAAAGACCAAGAGACGGGTGCCGAGCTTACTATTAGCAATTTTAAGGATTGGATTGAAGCTCATAAAGAGGAGATTATAGCACTTCAAATATTTTACGACCAGCCTTATCGGCGCCGGGAGCTTACCTATACAATGGTAAAAGACCTCTATGAAAAAATAAAAATGGAGCAGCCCTTGCTGGCACCCACGCATGTGTGGCGTGCTTACGAGCAACTGAAACAGGCCAGCGGCTCACCCAAAAATGAATTGATTGCCTTGGTAAGTTTGATTAGAAAAGTTGCCGGAATTGATGAAAACTTAGTTGGCTATGATAAAACAGTAGACAAGAACTTTCAAGAATGGGTATTTAAAAAGCAAGCAGGTACACTTAAATATACCGAAGAACAAATGCAATGGCTACGCATGATAAAAGACTATGTAGCCAGCAGCTTCCATGTAGAAAAAGACGATTTTGAACTAGACCCATTCAATAAAAATGGTGGATTGGGTAAAATGTGGCAACTTTTTGGCGAAAAAACAGACGAAATTATTAATGAACTAAACGAGGTTTTAGCGGCGTAAAAATATGAAAGATGTAAATAAAATATTAACAACTCTTAGTTTATCAGCATCAGATACAAGAGAAGATACAATAAAGTCAATAATTAGAACAACCTTATTGGAAAGTGTTAATCCAATAACTTTAAATGAACTTAAAGAAAATATTGATATTATTTATGAAATTACTTTATATGAGGTTGAGTTTAATAATATTTTAAAAAAATTAGAAGACGACGGTGAAATAATATTAAGAAATTTAAGGTATTCATTATCACAAGATGAAAAAGTTAAACTTAATGAAATTGAAGCTAAACTAAAATCAAGTGAGTTAATCAGATTTCAGAATTTTAAAAATTTCATATTAGAAAAAGCTAAAAATAATGTTAGCGAGTTGGAAATTAAATTACTTTGGAAAATTTTAAAAGACTACTTGTATGGATGTTTCTACCAATATGGGTTAAAAGCAATGGATTTTTTACATCCCAATTCTGCTAGTTTTAATTCTTCAAATGGTTATCAAAATGAAGTGTATAACGAATCATTAAAAAAATTAGTTAAACCAGAATTATCAAGTTTATTTAAAACTGCAGTAGATTTATTTCCTGATTATGCAACTAAAGAAGATTTAGATTTTATTGATGAAATTGGGCAGAAAACGTTAGCATTTGCTTCCTTGGGGCTAAGTCCCGAACAAGCCAGTGAAGAGTTAGATAAAGAACTTATTGATTGGACCCTTTACTTAGATACAAACTTCTTATTTTCAATTCTAGATCTCCATTCAAATGTTGAAAACGAAGCATCTAAAGAGCTTTTAAAAATAATTGTATTAA
>JANMZR010000420.1:0-39737 GCA_031383555.1 Cytophagaceae bacterium
GATTTAGAAAAGCTCACAACCCTAACTGAGCAAGGTGAAAAGGCCCGTGATTATTTGTGTAAACTTCCAAATAGATTGATAAAAATCGCAGAAAGAATGAGCAACCCCACAAAAGAATATGAGTTTAAGTGGATTGGAATACAACAATAGTAAAAAAAAAATAAATATAAATGAAAGGCAGCGAAGGTTGCCTTTTTTTATTTGTCAGAACTTCCCATTTTTAAACATTGGAGCTTTTCTATGCTTTGTGCCTTGCTCATACGAGTAAGCGATTTCAATAAGAACTGGCTCAGACCAAGCTTTACCAAAAAAAGAAATCCCAACTGGTAGCCCCTCCACATAACCCATTGGCACTGTAATATTTGGATAGCCAGCATGTGCGGCAAATGAAGAACTACTCGGCCCAGTTCCTGAGCCACCATTTATCAAGTCTATTTTCCATGCTGGGCTGCCCGAAGGTGCCATTATAGCATCTAACTGGTTATCTGTCATAACTTTATCAATTCCATTTTCTTGGCTATTTTTCAACATTTGGCTTAAGGCCTCTAAATATTCTTTGGTTTTTAAGTCACCTTTGGCTTGGGCAAGTTCTAAATATTTTTGGTTATAATGTTCTAATTCTATAGGATCCTTTTTGTTAAAAGCGATTAATTCTTCCAAATTTTTGATTTTTGCATTTGGGCCAAGTGATTTAAAATAATTATTTAAACCTTCTTTATATTCGAAAATCATCACTTCCAATGAATTTGCATTTTGTGCTATTGGGGTGATTTTTTCAATTTCCACAATTTCAGCACCTTGGCTTTTGATAAATTCCACGGCTTTATTCATCAATTCGTCCACTTTATAGTTGGCTCCAAATGTTCCTTTAAAAAGACCTATTCTTTTGCCTTTCAGGCCATTATCTTTTAAAAATTGGGTATAATCTGTAAAATATTTACCCTCACTGGCAATTGTTTTATCATCACCTTTATCAATTCCTACCATAATACCCAATGCAATAGCAGCATCTCTCACTGTGCGTGTCATGGGCCCTGGCGTGTCTTGTGTGTTGGAAATGGGTATTACCCCAGCTCTACTTATTAAGCCTACTGTAGGTTTTATCCCTACTATTCCGTTAGTAGTGGACGGACAAATGATGGAACCATTAGTTTCAGTTCCAATTGCAAAAATGGCCAAATTAGCAGCGATAGCAGCTCCAGAACCAGCCGACGACCCACATGGAGAGCGACTTAAATCATAGGGATTCAAGGTTTGACCGCCTATACCGCTCCAACCACTCGACGATAAGTTACCTCGAAAATTAGCCCATTCACTCAAGTTGGTTTTACCAATAATTACAGCTCCCGCCTCTTTCAATTTTGTTACTAAATAACTGTCTTTCAGGGGATAAGAATTTGCCAAAGCCCTTGAACCCGCCGTTGTTGGCATATCAAATGTATCGATATTGTCTTTCAATAAAACTGGAATTCCATGTAATGACCCACGGCTTTTACCATTTTTAAGCTCTGAATCCAACTCTTTAGCAATGTTTATAGCTTTAGGGTTTATATAAATTATTGAATTAAGCTTTGGCCCGGCTTTATCAATTTCGTTGATTCTTTTTAAATAGGCTTTCACAATTGTTTCAACAGTATATTTGCCTGATTTATAGCCTTTTTGTAAAGTGGTAATATCCAATTCTTCTAGTTGAAATGTAGGTTTCAATTTAACATTTTCCCTTCTATTTTGTCCAAATATTGAAGCTGAAAAGTAAATATATAGAAATAAAAAGGCAGTTAAATTTGCAATTGTTTTCATAGATTCTTAATTATTTTTTTTGCAATATACAAATTAGAAAATTCTGTTTTGTGTTGTTTTTATTTATTAAATTTTTGCGAATATCGGTAATCATGAATTGAAATCTTTAAATTTGAAAAAATAAATAATTATGCAAAAAATCGTAATAGCACTAGACGGATATTCGAGTTGTGGAAAAAGCACTACTGCCAAAAGAGTTGCGTCAAAACTGGGCTATTCTTTCATCGATACTGGGGCTATGTATAGAGCCGTAAGTTTGTTTTTTTATGAAAATCATATAGCTATCACCAACCCAAAAGAAATAGAAAAGGCTTTGAATGAAATTAATATTCATTTTGAATACAATGATAAAACGGGCAAAAGCGATGTTTTTTTAAATGGACTCAATGTTGAAAGTGAAATAAGGAAAATGTATATTTCAAATATGGTCTCGGAAGTTTCGGCCATAACTGCTGTAAGAAAAGCCTTAGTAGCTCAACAGCAACGAATGGGCAAAAAAAGAGGCCTAGTGATGGATGGGCGTGACATTGGCACAAAAGTATTTCCTGATGCTGAGGTAAAAATATTCATGACTGCTGAGTCCATTATTAGAGCTCAAAGAAGGCAGGTGGAATTACTCGAGAAAGGCGAAATAGTGGATTTGGACGACATTTTAGCCAATATTCAAAAAAGAGATTTAATTGATTCAACACGTGAAGAAGGCCCATTGATGAAAGCAGTTGATGCATTCGATTTGGATACATCTTATATGACTTTGGACGAACAAGTTGACTTTGTAATTGAATTACACGACAAAAAAGCCAGTGAATTATCCCGTTTAAACAAGTAAATTTCACTATAATAAATGACCCAATCAATTGATTATTTGATAGTTGGACAAGGTTTGGCAGGCTCAATATTGGCCTATGAAATTTTAAAAACAGGAGCCACACTTTCAATAATTAATGATACAAATGGAGAATGTGCTTCAAAAGTAGCAGCAGGAATATTTAACCCGATCACTGGAAAACGTTTCGTAAAAACTTGGCATTGTGATGAAATATACCCTACCATAATCCCTTATTATAGCCGATTAGAACAGGAATTATCTTTCAAATTTCTTCATCAAAATCAAATAATAAGGCCTATTTCAAATATAAAAGAACAAAACCAATTGATAAGCCTGGCTGATGATTCTGAAAATGAAAAATACATTGAATTCAAGTCAAATATCACCGAAATTGCAGCCTTCTCAAATATGAATTTCGGCGCTATTTCCACTAAAATTGGGGGTTGGGTAGATGTGCCAGCTTTACTAAATATATTGAAAAAACACTTAGAAAAAACTACTAATTATTTAAATCAAATATTTAATTATGAGTTAATTGAATTTAAAAATGACGAAATATTTTACAAAGAAATTAAATATAAAAAAATAATATTTTGTGAAGGAAACGGCGCTTTGAAAAATCCGTATTTCAATTGGTTGCCTTTTAATACTGTTAAAGGTGAGATTTTGAATATTGATATGGATTCAGCATTAAAAAATTATATTTTATTAAATGGGATATTTATTGTACCCATATCAAATGAAATTTATAAAGTGGGTGCTACCTATAACTGGGCCGATAAAAGTTCAGAAATTACTAAAGAGGGAAGAAATGAATTGGAATTAAAGTTAAAAAAACTATTAAAAAATAATTATCAAATAATATCACAACAGGCAGGTATAAGACCTGCTACAATCGACAGGCGACCATTTGTTGGCCTCCACCCAAAATACGAAAATATTGCGATTTTTAATGGTTTAGGTACAAAAGGAGTATCTCTTGCTCCTTATTTTGCTAAAGAATTTACAAATTTCATAATAAAAGGCTCACAACTAAACCCCGAAATAAATATTAATCGATTTAGTTCGTTATATTTAAGTTCTGATTTTTAGTTTCTTATTAAGTAAAAATATTTTTAAAAGTAAAAGTAAAAAAATATTATAACCGGCATTTGATTTTAAGTCAAAATTATATTAAAAAATCACTTAATTATTCATTTTTAAAATGATAGAAAATAAATTCAAAACAAGGTTAGGCTTTTGTAAAAATTTGATTGCTTTTAGCCTTATTTTAATCTCACCTTTTTTTGTAAAGGCTCAAAATTACTCACCAACTCAACAAGAATTTGGCCAAAATCGTATTCAAAAGCGTGAATTCAATTGGAAGGTTCTCATAAGCAGCAATTTCGAAATGTACTATTATGGCGACTCTCAAAACATCGCCAATAATTCATTACTATACGCTGAATCCGAATTTGAACGCCTTTCTGGGCTTTTGGGTTATTCGCCCTATTCCCGAACGAAAATATTTTTTTATAATTCACCTGGCGAAATGTTTCAAAGCAACGCAAATTTAAACCTTACTGGTGAAATAAATCCGATAGAGTCAAACCTTTCCAAATCAAAAATCGAAGTGGCATACACTGGGGAAGCTACCTCGTTTAAAAAAGTGCTAATTAATAAAATTGCCGAAATATTTGTATACGAAATGCTCTATGGCGGTAGTTTAAAAGATGCCTTACAAAGTAGCATACTTCTAACCTTGCCTGATTGGTTTATTTCGGGTGTTTCAGCCTACGCTGCCAACGGTTGGAGCAACGAAATGGATGATTTTATGAGAGATGCTATTTTGAAAAAGAGAATTCGTAAGCCAGAAAAATTAAATGGGAATGAGGCTAAGCTTTTTGGTCAATCAATTTGGAATTTTGTAGCTGAGCGTTATGGGAGGGATAATATTTCTAATATACTAAACCTCACGAGAATAATTCGAAACGAGCAAACAAGTATTGGAAGTACCTTAGGCACATCTTACAATAGATTTTTAAAAGAGTGGAGAGACTACTATGCCAACTTAGCTACCCCCCTTAGCGGTTCTTATTCAACTTTGCGCACCGATTTTAGAATTGTAAATGAGAAAAATGAAGGCATTGAAAAAATAACTTCAGCAAAACTAAGTCCCGATCAAACCCTAATCGCATTTGTAGTTAGTGACCATGGACAGTATTCTGTTGATCAGTTCATTATAAAAACTAAAAAAAGAGTTAAAATAATGAAAATTGGCTTAAGATCAATATCAAAAAATTACACTTCATCTCCTCCATTAATCGCATGGTCAAAAGGAAATAACCTTGCAATAGTTTATGAAAAAGAAGCAGTAAATAAATTGGTAATTTATTCAAATATGACTGCGGATAAACCAAAAGGAAAGTTAAGCACTAAAAAAATAATAAAAGGCTTCCAACAAATTACTGAAATGGATATGTCGGAAACGGGAACTGCTCTGGTACTTTCGGCTGATAAAAAAGGACAAAACGACCTATATTTATATGATATTTCAAGAGGAAACACTACACAAGTCACCAATGATATTTACGACGACCGCCAACCTAATTTTGTGGGCAACTCTCGTAGTTCAATTGTATATTTATCCAATCGAGTTTCCGACTCTGTGAAAGTAGTTCGCTCAGATTTTAAGTCACTTTCAAATAATTTTGGTGTTTATTTTCACGATGGAAACCCCCGTACCCAATTAATTAGGAAGCTAGTTGATTCCGTTGGTGTTATAAGCCGGCCCATAGCTATTGATGATAGTACTGTTGTATTTATAAGCGATGAAAAAGGCATTAAAAACTTGTATCGTTATGCCAAAGGTGATTCTACCTATCAGAAAATAAATCAAATTTCAAACTCAATAAGTAATATTGAAGACTTTGACTTAAACCCCAATACTGGCGCCGCCATTTACATTTCAAATGAAAATGGTGCACCTTTTATAGGGTATTTGAGAAGACTTGCTATTGAAAACGAATACGAGCTCCCTGCCTTATCTAGAATTAATGGTAGAACCGACAACCAAAATGTTCTATTACCAAAATGGATTGATAATCCAATTCAAAATGTCGAAGAAGAGCCCAAGGTAGTTGAACAAAAATCTACTGCTTTAACTAACTTACAACCAGGTGAAGTTGATACAGATAACTATACTTTTGATTCCTCTAATATTGTTTCTAGAAGCGAAAGTAAATCGAGTAAAACAACAAAAAACTCTAGTTCAGGGGTAATAATAAGGTCAAATAGCAGAAAAGAAAATCGTATAAAAGGACCAACCGAATTTAAAGATAAGTTTGAATTAATAAACTTCGACAATACTTTTGTAGTGGATCCATTACGAGATTTTGGATGGAAAAATACTGTCGTATTTAGCGACGTACTTCAAAATCAAATACTTAAAGGAGGAATAATGATAACTCCCAATTTGAAAAATGGAGATGCATTTGTTGATTATAGCAACTTCACCAAGAGAGTTGACTTCGGATTAAGGGTAGATAGGCGCTCCTTTTTTGAAGGACAAGAAGGTGATATTGGTCGAAAACTACTTTATAATAAAGCCATGGCAACGGTGTCATATCCTTTTACAATTTCTAGTCGAATCTCATTATCACCATTTGTAATTGCAACTTCAACTAAATATTTCAATTCTGTAGCTGAAAAATCGAATTCAAACTTTGGCGGCGTGCAATTGGAATATGTTTATGACAATACCAGCTCATTCGGTTTAAACAATTTGGAAGGTACAAGATTTAGAGCAAAATATGAAAATGTAAAAGGACTTACCTCAGCCAAAGAAGGTTTTACAAAATTTGGCTTTGATTTAAGAAACTATAAAAAACTTCCAAAAGATATCGTTTTAGCTACTCGACTTTCATACGGCAGGTCGGCTGGTAACTCACCCAAGCAATATTTATTGGGAGGAATGGACAACTGGGTGGGCCAAAAAACAGACCCCAATAATAATGTATCAAACCCTCTGTTCAATGGTAATCTGGCAGTCGATAATAGAGTAGCAATGCTTTTTGCTGACTTTGTTACCAATATGAGAGGTTTCAACTTAAATAAAGTTTCAGGCACAAATCACGCCCTAGTTAATGTTGAATTTAGGTTTCCAATATTTAAATATTTAGGAGCCGGCCAATTAAATTCTAGTTTTTTGAAAAATTTCCAGGCCACCTTATTTACAGATTTCGGCACTGTTTGGAACAAAAGAAATCCATTTGAAAAACAAAATGACTTCAATACAAAACCAATTGAAAACTCATTGCCCTTTAGCGGCCAAGTAACCGATTTCAAATCGCCAATATTGGCTAGCTATGGCTTTGGCGCAAGAACATCCATATTAGGCTATTTTGTAAAAATGGATTTTGGATGGGGCATTGACGACGGCGAAACCTTAAAGCCAGTTACTTATTTTACACTTGGCTACGATTTCTAGAAGTCAAACTTATACTAACCAATTTCTATTATTCTCAATTAAAATATGAAAAAAAAATTACTGATTTTTCTTTTGGTATTTTGGTTTTTCTCTTTAAAAAATACATTGAGTCAAGCTTTTGAATCAAACCTTCCAATTATTAAAATTACTTCAAATGGTACTATACTCGACGAGCCCAAGGTAAATGGGTTCATTGAAATAATAGACAATAAAGGCAAATTGAATAAAAGTACAGACTCAAGTACAATCAAATACAACATTGGCATTGAATACCGAGGCTCAACCAGCCAAAGTCTTTCACCCAAAAAACCCTTTGGCATAGAAACCAGAAATAATAAAGGTGAAAATCTTAATGTGAGCTTGTTAGGCTTGCCAGCCGAAAACGATTGGGTAATTATTTCACCATATAGCGACAAATCACTCATAAGGGATCATTTTTCGTATGAGTTAGCAAGGTCAATGAGCAGATACGCCAATCGTACAAAATTTATAGAACTTATTGTGAATGGCGAATACTATGGGGTTTGTGTGTTAGGTGAAAAAATAAAACAAGGAAAAGAAAGAGTAAATATTTCAAAATTAAAAGCAACTGATATTGCTGGAGATGATTTAACAGGTGGCTATATTTTAAAAATTGATAAGACAACTGGCAGTAAGTCAAGTAGTTGGTCATCAGCATTTAACTCACCTTTAAGGCCTCATTTATTTCAAATTGAATACCCTAAAATAGAAGACATAAAACCTGAGCAATTCAATTACATAAAAAAGTTTATCAATAACTTTGAAGCAACCTTACAGTCATCAGAATTTAGGGATACTGAAAAAGGATACCCAAAAATAATAGATGCTGACTCTTTTGTTGATTATTTTTTAGTAAACGAAATTACCAAAAACGTAGATGCCTACCGATTAAGCACATTTTTTTATAAAGACAAAGACAGTAAAAACAGTAAATTGGTAATGGGGCCAGCTTGGGATTTCAACCTAGCTTTTGGTAATTCCAATTATTGTGAGGGGTGGCTACATATTGGTTGGGCGTATCGTTTTAACGATGTATGCGGTAACGACCCTTCTGGAGGGGTTCCATTTTGGTGGAGCAGGCTATTATTAGATGAAAACTTTCAACTAAAGCTTAAAAACAGGTGGAAAGCATTGCGCTCAAGTACCCTAACTGATGCCAAAATATTTTCCAAAATAGACTCATCAACTACTCTTTTGAAAGATGCCCAACTAAGAAATTTTACAAAATGGCCTATTTTAGGGAAATACATTTGGCCTAATAATTTTATTGCCAAAACCTATTCTGAAGAAATTACCTACACAAAGCAATGGCTTAAAGACAGATTAAGTTGGATGGATAATAGTGCCTTATTAAACTCAAATCTGTTGCCCACTGAAGCTTTGTTGGAAGATATTGAGAAACCGAATATTTTCCCAAACCCAATAGTAAATCAAGCCCATATTACTTTTGGTATTTCAAAAAAAGAGTTTGTAAGAGGGATAATTATTAATAATTCAGGGAAAAAAATTAGAACAATTATTAATCAAGAATTGAAAATCGGTGAATACAAATTTGATTTTGAAAGGGGAAGTTTGCCCGCAGGAATATATTATTTTAGCTTAGAAAAAAATGATAAACCTGCTTATTTTCAAAAGATTATATTAATTTAGGGTTATAAATTAATTCAAATAATAATTTATTGAAATCCTTATCACAAATAATGGAAATTTGGTTGGCATCATATAATTATTAATTATGAAAAATATATCGTTGATACTAATAATGCTCTTTGCAAACTATGCTTTTACACAGCAAATGGGCCATACCGAGTCCTACCCATTAAATAAATTGGGTTATAACCCTGCAATAGCAAGTATTGATAAAAAAGCGCATTTAACGGCTATTGGTCAATATGGGGATAATAATAGCCTTGGAAGCCTAAAAAATTATTACTTAGCAGCTGAAATTTCCATACTCAAAACAGCAGGGCTTGCCATACAATATTCCGATTATTCTGATTTATTATTGAAAAATAAAACCTTTTCATTTGGCCTTTCAAAGCATTTTAAAATTAACGATAAAGCAACTTTATCTTTTGGATTAAGCACTGGTTTCGTAAACTCAAAGATTGACTACAACACAGATTATGGTCTTTCTGTAATAAAAGAGGAAGAAAAAACTTCAGCTGCATTTAAACCAACTTCGAGTAATAATCAAGCAAAAATGGAAATAGGCGAATCACAATATTTATTAGGTGGCGGCATCTTCTTAAATGCTGAAAAATGGCATTTAGGCTTTTCTATCCCTAACTTAATAAAAAATGAATTGCCAGCCGATCTAACTCAAAGCACAAAAATCGTATTAGAAAGGCCCGCTTTTCTTTCAATAGAAAAGGATTTTAAGTTTAGCGAAAAACTCAAACTTACCTCTGGTGGCTTGTATCGATTTTCAAAAAATGAGTTTCAAAAAGGGCTGGATATTCAGTCAAGTATCTGGCTTAAAGAAAAATATAGTTTAGGACTTTGGTACCAAAGGATTGGCGCAAAATCAATTGGTAATAATAAACCATTATTAGCCACAACCGAAATAATTGTGAATAAAGTACGGCTTTCCTATAGTTTTAATTTAACAAATAATGCTGCTAATTATACTAATATAAAGCAACAAATTATGCTCAGACTTGATATTGATTATTTGAAAGAGAAACAAAAAAATTAAGCCAATATATTAATGCCTACCAAAAAAATTCTAAAATCAACCTGCTTTTTTTTAATTACAATTTTATCTAACAGTACTTATATTTTCAGCCAGCAGGATGCTCTCTATGTGACTTATCCACAAAATCCATTGGCTATAAATCCGGCTTATTCGGGTAGTAGTGGCATTGCAACTGTAGCTATAATGGTTCGTAAGCAATCTCTTGTATTGCAAGGTGCTGGTTCTTCGCAATATTTATCATACAATACCCCCCTTTCCAATGGCAAATTTGGCATGGGATTACAAGCATTCAATAGTAATTTTGGACAAATAAACGGTGGCGGAACGGGCATAAATTTAAGTGGTAGCTATCGGAAATATTTTGCAGATAGTCTTTCATTTTCAGTTGGGGTACAAGGTGGTTTTGTGCAGCTACCAGGCACTTTAACTGGTGTTGCTGAGTTTAAACCAAATGCTGGAGCTGGTGCCTATTTTAGAAGTAGAAACTCCTATTTCGGATTTGCAATGCCAGTAATTACAAAGCCCTACTTTTTTATTACTCAAAGTACAAAATTCTATTTTCCAAGACCCATTTTTGTTTCAGCAGGCTACGTTTATTCTATCAATGAAAACTTTGATCTTAAATTTGGAGCTGTATTTCGGCATTTAGACCAAAATAAAGCTCAAGCTCTAGATATAAATGCTGTAATATGGTTCAAAAAATGGTTTGGATTAGGATTATGGAAAAATAAGACTGGCTCAGAAATTAACCCTAATAACGCTTTTATTATAACTGCAGATGCACAAATAAGTCAAAAATTTAGAATTGGAATAAGCTATGATACCGCAGCAAAAAGTCAATTTGACCAAATAAATCCACAGACAGGTCGTAGCTCAGGTTTGAGCTTATATAATTTGACATTAAGATATGACTTTGATAATCTTACTGGTAAAATTAACAATTTCAGGTTTTTCTAGATTAGAAAGCAGAATTATAAATAATATTTTTAGACTTTTATAGCATTAGAAAATTCTAAACCTATAATTATAAATACCCTTTGGATTTAATTTTCCTAAGAAATATTTAAATAATTCCCTAAATACTAATCTTTTTTGCCTTTAAATTAACCGCATCATTTAACTTTGCCTAATTAATGTTAAAAATATAAATGGATTCATTTTCTTTTCTGGCTAATGCCGACGTATCAGTGATTTCCGACTTGTACGAATCATATAAAACTGATGCAAATTCAGTAGATGAAAGCTGGCAAAAATTTTTCAAAGGCTTTGATTTTTCACTTACTTGGGGCGCAGATAAAGCCATCGCCAATGGTACTATTTCCTCAGTTGACGCTACTCATGTGCAAAAGGAAATGGCTGTGATTAGCTTAATAAAAGCTTTTCGGTCACGTGGCCATCTATTAGCCAAAACTAACCCAGTAAGAACTCGTAAAGACCGCCGCCCAAGGCTTGCCCTCAAAGATTATTCTCTTTCTGAAACTGACCTTGAAACTGAATTTGAAGCGGGCAAATTTTTAGGAATTGGCAAAGCCAAACTTAAAGTTATTATTGAAACCCTCGATAAAATATACTCGGGACATATCGGTTTTGAGTATGCTTACATACGAGAGCCAGACGTTAAAGACTGGCTTAGAAATAAAATTGAAAAAGAAGCAGTGTCTTTTAATTTATCAATTGATGAAAAGAAAAGGATTTTAGAAAAATTGAATGAGGCTGTTGTATTCGAAAACTTTTTACACACCAAATTCCTGGGGCAAAAGCGCTTTTCATTAGAAGGTGGCGAAACCACAATTCCGGCTCTCGACGCTATCATAAACCGAGCCGCCGACCTCGGTACTGAGGAAGTTATGATTGGTATGGCACATAGAGGCAGGCTCAATATTTTGTCAAATATAATGGGTAAAAGTTATGAGTCCATTTTTGATGGTTTTGAAGGTAATGTACCCGACGAAGTACATGGCGATGGCGATGTTAAATACCATTTGGGTTATTCGTCGAAACATATTGCCCCTTCTGGTAAAGAAATATCATTAAAATTAGCCCCCAATCCATCACATTTAGAGGCAGTAAATCCTGTAGTGGAAGGCTTTTGTCGTGCACGTGCTGATGCCCATTATGAAGGTGATTATGACAAAATATTACCAATCGTAATTCATGGGGATGCTGCAGTAGCCGGCCAAGGTATTGTTTATGAAGTTACACAAATGGCCAAATTGAAAGGCTATGAAACAGGTGGCACCCTTCATTTTGTAATTAACAATCAGGTTGGTTTCACTACCGACTTTGAAGACGCCCGTTCGTCAATTTATTGCACTGATGTGGCTAAAATAATTGATGCACCTGTATTTCACGTTAATGGTGACGATCCCGAAGCTGTAGTTTTTGTATCAAAAATGGCAGTTGAGTTTCGGGAGGCATTCAATAGAGATGTATTTATTGACATGGTTTGCTATCGCCGATATGGTCATAACGAGTCAGACGAGCCGAAGTTTACCCAGCCAACACTTTACAATATTATTGCAAACCATCCAAATCCTCGTGAAATTTACAATCAAAAATTAGTTTCTCAAGGCGATGTTGATGAAAAATTGGCAGTAGAAATGGATGCCGAATTCAAAGCTGAATTACAAGCCAGATTAGATGAAGTAAAGCAAAAAATAACGCCACCATATAAGCCATTAAAATTGGATAATCGCTGGGCTGAATTGCGATTTTCTACCACGATTGACTTTGAAGAGTCACCGAAAACTGGAATTTCTAAGGAATCAATTGATAAAATAGCTACGGCATTAACAAAATTGCCAACCAATTTTAAAGCTTTAAAGCAAATTGAGAAGCTACTGGCTGACCGAAATTCATTTTTTGAATCAGGTCAACTGAATTGGGCTACCGCTGAGTTATTGGCCTATGGTTCAATACTTTTGGAAAACAAAATTGTTAGAGTTTCGGGTCAAGATGTACAGAGGGGCACCTTTTCACATAGACATGCGGTATTACATGAAGCTAATACAAACGAGTCATACAATTCGTTAAACCATATAGAAGCCAATCAAGAAAAGCTTCAAATATTCAATTCTTTGCTTTCAGAATATGGGGTTTTAGGCTTTGAATTTGGTTATGCGTTGGCCAATCCTGATGCTTTAGTGATATGGGAAGCACAGTTTGGCGACTTTGCCAATGGCGCACAAACCATGATTGATCAATTTATTTGCTCAAACGAAAGCAAGTGGCAAACCCAAAATGGTTTGGTAATGTTGCTTCCGCATGGTTATGAAGGCCAGGGTCCCGAACATTCCAATGCTCGACCTGAGCGATTTTTACAGTTGGCTGCTGAAGATAATATGGTAATTTGTAATATTACTACGCCATCAAATATATTCCATGTTTTGCGTAGGCAATTGGCTTGGGATTTTCGCAAGCCTTTAATAGTGATGTCGCCAAAGTCTCTATTTCGTCATCCGAAAGTAGTTTCACCAATCGAAGAATTTGTGTCTGGCAAATTCACAGAGGTATATGGCGATAAATTCGTTGAAGCGAAAAAAGTAACAAAAGTACTTTTATGCTCAGGTAAAGTGTATTTTGATCTTTTGGAAAAACAAGAAAAAACCAATAGAAAAGACGTTGCTTTAATTAGAATTGAGCAGTTACACCCATTCCCAACTAAAATGGTAAATACAGAATTGGCCAAATATAAAAATGCAAAAGTACATTGGGTGCAAGAAGAACCTGAAAACATGGGCTATTGGTCTTATATAATCCGTGAGTTTGGATGGCAACAGTTTGAGGGATTTGTGGCTCGTAAAAAAAGTGCATCTCCGGCTACAGGTTTCTTGAAAATCCATAATGAAGAACAAGCTAGTTTAGTAGAAAGAGCTTTTTCATAATTTATTTACACAATATTAAATTTAGATTTTTTTAAAATAAGAGATATTTATTATGTCAGTAGAAATGAAAGTGCCACCAGTTGGCGAGTCGATCACGGAAGTTACCCTATCTGCTTGGAAAAAGAAATCAGGTGAGGTTGTAAAAAGAGATGAGGTGATATGTGAATTGGAGTCAGATAAGGCTACTTTTGAATTACCTGCTGAGGCAGATGGTATTATTCAAATTGTTGCTAAAGAAGGTGCTGTGCTGCCTATAGGCGGATTAATTTGTTCCATTATTACCGATTCAAATTCGAAAGTTGAAGATAAAGTTGTTCAAGAGGTGGCTCTTTCTTCAACTCCTATGGTAGAAAAAGTTATTGAAAATAAAATTGAAAACATTTTATCAAATAATACTGTGATTGAAATAAAAGTCCCGGCTGTTGGTGAGTCAATCACTGAGGTAACCATTGCAATTTGGAGTAAAAAAGAAGGTGATTCTGTGAAAATGGATGAGGTGTTATGTGAATTAGAATCAGACAAAGCAACTTTTGAATTACCTGCTGAGGCAGCAGGCATATTACATATTATTGCTCAAGCAGGAGCTGTAGTGCCAATTAGTGGTGTTATTGCTACCATTCAAACATCTGGTAGTCAACCAATTGTAGTGGCTGATAAAACAGGAGAAGTTAAAGTAGCGCCGATAGCCCCGGCTGAACAAGGCCAGCAAGTCCATCCAACACCAGTTGCAAACAATATTTTAGTAGAAAAAGGCATAGATCCAAGCACAGTTGCAGGAACAGGTGTAGGAGGCAAAATTACCAAAGAAGATGCTCTACATGCAACCAAAGCCCCCATTTCAAGCCAAGTAGCAGCGTCTATTATAACAACCGTAAGCGCCACTCCTGCTGTTTCAGTAGCAATTGAAACTGTAGGTGACCGTGGTCAACGACGTGAAAAAATGTCATCACTCAGAAAAACTGTTGCTCGTAGGTTGGTGGCAGTAAAAAATGAAACTGCCATGCTCACCACATTCAATGAGGTTGACATGAAGCCTATTATGGATTTAAGAGCCTTGTATAAAGAAAAATTCAAGGAAAAACATGGCGTTGGATTAGGTTTTATGTCCTTTTTCACGAAAGCGGTCTGCGTTGCTTTAAAGGAATTTCCAGCGGTCAATGCCAAAATTGATGGTGAGGAAATAGTATTTAGTGATTATTGTGATATTTCTATAGCCGTTTCAGCTCCAAAAGGATTGGTTGTGCCAGTTATCAGAAATGCTGAACATTTATCACTTGCAGGTATTGAAAAAGAAGTCGTTCGTTTGGCCACAAAAGCAAAAGAAAACAAGCTTACTTTGGAGGAAATGAGCGGTGGAACTTTTACAATAACTAATGGTGGTGTATTTGGCTCAATGTTGTCAACACCAATCATAAATGCGCCACAGGTTGCAATTTTGGGTATGCACAATATTGTAGAAAGGGCGGTTGTAATTGCAGGCCAAATTGTGGTGAGGCCAATTATGTATGTTGCGCTTTCATACGATCATAGAATAATAGACGGGAAAGATTCCGTGAGCTTTTTAGTAAGACTAAAGCAATTGCTTGAAGACCCAACCCGTTTGTTATTAGATGTTTAGAGATTAAAAATATAATTATAAGAGGCATTTTACCAATGCCTTTTTTTATCCACAAAGAATTAAATTTATGCTTTGGGAATATAAAACTTCTAAAAACGAAATTCGAACATCTGCCCTAGATATGGATGGCCAAAAAGGTTTTAATATAATTGAAACTGACATTTTTCTTAATGAAATGGGGAAAGAACAATGGGAATTAGCGGATGTTAATCCCATATTAGTCAACGGAAATACAACTCAACTCGTTTATTTTTTCAAAAGGCCTATACTTTTAAAACCATCCAATTTGCCTGATATTGGCTACGATATCGATAATAATGGAATTACTGGTTCGCAAATATAATTTTGTTTAAATTCCAGCCCAAAAATACCTAATTTTACAGATGCAATCACCAACAAAACAGCGTTATTATTTCGACAATGCGGCTACTACACCGTTAGATCCTCAGGTATTGGAGGCCATGCTTCCCTATTTACAAAACAATTTTGGCAATCCTTCATCTATACATGCACATGGGCGTGAGGTAAGATCGGCAATAGAAAAAGCCAGAAAATCGGTGGCAAATTTATTGAATTGTTCAACATCAGAAATATTCTTTACTTCAGGAGGTACAGAAGCTGATAATACTGCCATAATCAACTCAGTTACAAAATATAATATCAAACATGCAATTACTTCAAAAATTGAACATCACGCCGTATTGCATACTTTGCAAAGCCTAGAAAATCAAGGAGTTTTACAACTATCTTATTTGGATTTGGATGAAAAAGGACATGTTGATCTATCACATTTAGAACAATTACTAGCAGCAAATGACCACACTTTGCTTTCATTGATGCATGGGAATAATGAGGTTGGAAATTTATTGGATTTAGAAGCTGTGTCTAGTATTTGTAAAAATTATAATGTTGTATTTCATTCGGATACCGTACAAACTATGGGGCATTATAAACATGATTTACAAAAAATTGGAATAGATTTTATAGTTGGGGCGGCACATAAATTTCATGGGCCAAAAGGCGTTGGATTTTTGTATATTAATGGTGGTATGAAAATAGACCCCTTTATTCATGGAGGCTCACAGGAGCGTAATATGCGTGGAGGGACAGAAAATGTATATGGAATTATTGGTTTGGCTAAAGCTTTAGAAATAGCTTATTCTGAAATGGAATCACATAAAATTCATATTGAAAAATTAAAATTAAGACTAAAAGAAGGACTTAAAGCTAAAATTCCAACAATTGCATTCAATGGCGATTCTGAAAATTTAAATAAAAGCCTATATACCGTTTTAAATGTCAGCTTTCCTCCTATGGATGAGGCCGACATGTTACTTTTCAATTTAGATATAAATAAAATATCAGCTTCAGGTGGTTCCGCATGTACTTCAGGTTCAAACATTGGATCACATGTGCTTACGGCCTTGGGAGTTTCTTCAGAAAGGCCCTCTGTCCGTTTCTCTTTTTCAAAATACAATACTTTAGAAGAGGTCGATTATGTCATTGAAAAAGTGGCAGAGATAATTAAAAAAGATCATCAGTAATTGATGAATATCCTTATTTGAAATTTCAATACTTTATTTACTCTCTAATTTTTAAACGCAAAACTCATCACCTTCATTAGATTACTTATCACTAAACAAACGCCAAGCAACTCTCCAACCCCATTCCTCTACTACCTTTAATAAGTATATGGCTATCAATAGGTTGATGGTCTTGTAGCCAATTGTGTAGTCCAAATTTATCAGGGAAATAATAGGCTTTTGGCAAATGAAATAGGGCGTGTTGCATTAAATTTCCAGTTAAAAGAACAAAATCAAATTTACATTTGGAAATTAACTCTCCAAGCAATTCGTGCTCTTTTGGACCTTCCTCACCCAACTCAAACATATCTCCTAATATTACCATTTTCTTTTCTGCTTTTAGGTTATTGAAGTTTGAAATGGCTGCCGACATACTTGATGGATTGGCATTGTAAGCATCCAACAATACTAAATTTGTGTCCTTATGAATAAACTGAGAACGATTATTGTCTGGAGAATAATTAGCGATAGCGTCATTGGCATCTTTTTCAGTAACCCCAAAATATGAACCAATAGCCAAGGCATTCACAATATTTTCAAAATTATATTTACCAGGTAAGTGGGTTTCAACTAATTTTCCTTTACTATCTCTATAATTTACAAAAGGAATTTCTGTTTCCATTTGTAAATTTATTAAACTACCTTCTTTCTGGTATTCTACCTTTTTATGGAATGTTCTTTGATTTGCCAATTCTACCAAAGTATTGTTTTCAACATTCACAAATAGTATTCCATTATGCTCCCCAAGCCAATCATAGAGCTCACCTTTTCCTTTTTTCACCCCTTCAATTCCTCCAAAACCTTCCAAATGTGCCTTGCCAATATTGGTAATAAGGCCATGAGTTGGTTCACAAATGTTAACTAATCCTTTGATATCCCCAACAAAATTGGCACCCATTTCAATTATTCCAATTTCGGTATCCATTGGCATTGACAATAAAGTTAAAGGCACTCCAATATGATTATTGAGGTTACCTTTTGTGGCATGGGTTTTATATTTCTTAGATAAAACATTGTTAATAAGCTCCTTAGTGGTTGTTTTGCCGTTTGAGCCAGTAAGCCCAATAATAGGTATTTTAAATTGTTTGCGATGGTAATTGGCCAAATCTTGTAAAGCTTTCAATACATTTTTAACATAAAATATATTAGGTTTTGTAGCAAATTCCTCTTCATCAACCACAGCATAGCTCGCTCCTTTTTCTAAAGCCATTTCAACCATGGTATTGGCATTAAAATTTGGTCCTTTCAATGCAAAAAACATTGAATTAGGTTCAATTTTACGGGTATCTGTTGTTACACCAATAGTTTCTTTAAATATTTTATATAATGCTTCAATGGATGTAAAATTCATTGTCTTTTCTTTTTTTGCAAAAATAACCATTATTCAGAATTATTAATGTTGAAAATTAAAGGAATGCTAATTTTAAAATGAAAAATAAATCAACTAGATTGCAATAATATTTTTAAATTATTTTTTTATGAAAGAAAATTTTTCAAGGCGAGCTATTTTAAAAAACTTAGGGCTTTCAATTGGCCTTGCTTCTATTCCAAATATTGCCGAAGCTGTTGAAACGGAGGAGGGTTTCCCTATTCTATTGCCAAAAACTCATTTGAATTTGGCAAAACCATTAACAGCCATTGTATTAGGGGCTGGCAACAGAGGGAATATTTATGGTGGATATGCTGTTAAATACCCTGAAAATTTAGATATTGTTGGAGTGGCTGAGCCAATTGAATTGAGGATAAATAAGTTTTCAGAGAAACATAATATTCCAAAAGATAGGCAATTTGCAACTTGGGAAGACGTATTTAAGCAGACTAAATTGGCAGATGCAATCATAATTACTACACCCGACCACCTTCATTATGGCCCTTGCATGAAAGCATTGTCATTAGGTTATAATATACTTTTGGAGAAGCCAATTTCGCCTTCTGAGCAAGAGTGTAAGAATATTTTGGCCATGACCAAAAAGACCGGAAGGATAGTCGCCGTTTGTCATGTACTCAGATATGCTCCTTATTTTGTAAAATTAAAAGAGTTAATCCAAAGCGGGCAAATAGGAGAAGTGGTAAGTCTACAGCACTTAGAACCAATCAGTTATTGGCATATGTGCGACTCGTATGTACGTGGTAACTGGCACAATAGTAAAGCAACAACTCCCATTATTTTGGCAAAATCATGCCATGATTTAGATATTATTAGGTGGTTGGTGGATAAACCTACTAAAAATATCCAAGCTTTTGGCAATTTGAAATGGTTCAAAAAAGAAAACGATCCTGATGGAAGCACAGCCCGTTGCACTGATGGATGTGCAGTTGAAAAGGAATGCCCATTTTCGGCCATTCAAATTTATTATAGAGATAGAAAACGATTGAAAAGGTTTGACTTACCCGATGACCCAGTCAAACATGGTGATGCTATACTAGAAATTCTGAAAACCACCAACTATGGCCGCTGTGTTTATAAAATGGAAAACGACCAGCCCGACCATTATACAACTAATATTTTATTTGAAGGAGGAGCTACAGCCACCTTTTCTATGGAGGCTTTTACTTCCTACGAAGGGCGACGAACTCGTATAATGGGCACAATGGGCGACATCGTAGGCGACATGACTAGCTTTGAACATACTGATTTCCGAACAAATAAAAAAACAAGCTGGAAGCATGAAACTGACGCCCATGGTGGTGGCGATTGGCGATTAGTTGAAAACTGGATTCAAGCCGTTTCAGAGCAAAATCCAACAATACTTTCCTCCACAATTGATGTATCTATTGAAAGTCATCTGATGGGTTTTTTGGCTGAAAAAAGTAGAAAAAATAATCGAGTTGAAAAGATATTATTAACCTAGGTTTTTTCAATTAAAAACAATATCAAAATTAAAGTTAATCTGCCCGATTAGCTCGTATTCAGGCACTTTTAATCTTAATGCAGCTATTTCATAAATTTTTGAGACATGGTTTTTGCTATTATCTGTTTCAAAAAATAATTGCTCTTTTGGTATTTTATCGAACAAATAAAATGCATTTGAGTTAATATCCATTACAGCTGAACCAATAGAAATATAAAATTGATGCCTCAAAAGCTCTGAGAGCACCTGTTTATTTTGATTAAAGCCATGAATTATCATTGGCACTTTTGGTTTTAGTCTTTTTTTTATAGAAATAATTTCAGAAAAAGCCCTAACACAATGAATAATTACTGGCTTATTTATTTGTTCTGCTAGTAATAATTGCCTTTCAAACATCTCAATTTGAAGCTCGAAATTTGTTTCACATAGCCTATCCAATCCTATTTCGCCAATTGCTTTTATTTCGTGTAACCTACAAACTTTCGATAAATTCTCTAAATAAGATTCCTTAGAATTAAAATTCAAGTACCAAGGATGTAGGCCAATCGAATAGCAATGATTTTGCTCAATATTAAATGGTTGATTGGCAATAATATTCTTTATTGAAGTAACATTATCCTGAAACTCCAAATTATGCGAATGTATATCGATATAATTTTGCAAAACGATTTTTAATTACTAATATTCAGACAATTAATTTAGTAATTTTGCACCACAAAAAATATCCTTTTTAAGGATAAATAACGGTTGCAGAATTGCCTAATCGATTATTTCATATTTTTTTCTTTTTTCGAGTTAATTCACAAAATTAAAACAGTATCTAATTAATATCAATACCAATGTTTGAAAATTTACAAGACAAGTTAAATAAAGCTATTCGTACACTAAAAGGTACTGGAAGAATCACCGATATAAATGTTGCAAGTACTGTAAAAGAAATCCGTAGGGCATTAATGGATGCCGATGTTAACTATAAGGTTGCCAAAGACATCACTGATAGAATTAAGGATGAGGCTATGGGCCAAAAAATAAACATTGCCGTTGAGCCAGGTCAAATGTTGGTGAAAATAGTGCAGCAAGAGCTCACCCAACTCATGGGCGGCCAAAAGCAGGATATAAATATTAAAGGATCACCTTCTGTTATATTAATTGCTGGCTTACAAGGTTCAGGAAAAACCACTTTTTCAGGAAAGTTAGCTATGCATATCAAAAAACAGGGCCGTCAGGTGTTATTAGTGGCTTGCGATATTTATCGACCTGCAGCTATTGACCAGTTAAAAGTATTAGGCGAGCAAGTTGGTGTAGAAGTTTACGCTGAACCTGACAATAAAAATGCGGTTGATATTGCCACAAAAGCTGTTGAATATGCCCGCAAAATGGGTAAAAATGTAGTGATTGTAGATACAGCAGGTCGTTTGGCAGTCGACGAAGTCATGATGAATGAAATTGAAGCGGTAAAAAAAGCTTTAAACCCATCAGAAACGCTTTTTGTGGTAGATTCAATGACGGGCCAAGATGCTGTAAATACAGCTAAAACTTTCAATGAAAGGTTAAATTTTGACGGCGTTGTATTAACCAAATTGGATGGTGATTCACGTGGTGGTGCCGCTTTATCAATTAGAACTGTAGTTGAAAAGCCAATAAAGTTTATTTCAACGGGTGAAAAAATGGAGGCGCTAGATCTGTTTTATCCAGATCGTATGGCTAACCGTATATTAGGCATGGGCGATGTGATATCGTTGGTTGAAAAGGCTCAAATGGCTTTTGATGAGGAAGAATCGAACAGAATTAATCAAAAAATCCGTCAAAACAACTTTAATCTTGATGACTTTTATTCCCAATTACAACAAATCAAAAAAATGGGAAATATCAAAGATTTGGTTGGTATGATTCCAGGGGTTGGAAAAGCTGTAAAAGATGCAGATATAAGTAATGAATCGTTTACACCAATTGAAGCAATTATACTTTCAATGACTCCAAAGGAGAGAAATAAACCAGAAATATTAGAAATGAATCGCAAAAAACGTATTGCAAATGGCTCAGGCACAAGTGTTCAACAAATAAATAATCTGTTGAAACAGTTTGACGAAATGCGTAAAATGATGAAAACGATGAACAAAATGCAGGATGGAAAAATAAAAATGCCTCCTGGAATGTTGAAAGGGAGGTAGCTTGCCTCAATTTTCAATGTTTCCGAGAATGTAAATTCAACAGGTTTTGCATATCATAAAACCTAATCACTTGCCAAATGCCGTTAGGCTTTGAATAATCAATTAACAACCAAACTAACAGGAATTCCCGAAAAGGCTGCATTGCCAGTCAACTTATCAATTAGTAGTTCATCGGTGAGATCGTTGATGCTCACTCCAGCATGTTTTTTTGCAATATCCAATTGAACGCCTTCCTTATCATGGCCATAACCATGAGGTATGCTCACCACATTTGGCATAATATCTTCAGTAATTTCGGCAGGCAAAATAACAGAACCCGCTCTTGCCATCACTTTTACATCACTTTTATCAGCAATATTAAATTTCGAAGCTGTTTCTGGGTGAATCATCAATGTACATCTATTATTGCCTTTGACCAATCGCTCGCTATTATGCATCCATGAGTTATTGCTACGCATGTGTCGGCGACCAATTAATACAATTTGGTCTTCAGCTACTTTCTTTTTACCTCCATAAATAGATTTCAACCTATCTAAATCAGCCATTAAAATAGCTGGGAACAAATTAATATTTCCATCGGCGGTGAATATTTTATTTTGCAGGGAGCTTTTTAACTCACCCAAATCAACACCATGCAGGCTTTCTTTGAGTTTAATTAAAGACATCCCATTTTCACCATATTTCCCATTTTTAAGCATAAAATCAATCTTAAACTCAGGGCTTTGTGGTGCTGGAATGGGCTCATTATCAATAGCTAACAATCTATTTTTTAGTTCTTCAATTATTTCCCAGTCATGACGCTGCTCATCGGTTTTTTCAAAAAGAGGCTCTGAAAATTTTGACGTATTTCTTACTGCCAACTGATGAAAAACCAAATCATAATGGGCAACTTCCAAACCAGTAGTGGGTGGTAGTATGATATTGGCGTGGCAAGTAGTTTCATTGATGTAAATGTCAATAGCTACGTAAAAATCCAAATTTTTAATGGCAGATTCGAGCTGTGTTCCATTTGGTGTGGAAAGCACAGGGTTACCGCAAATTGAAATTAAAGCTTTGGGACCATCGGGATGAAGCATTTCCTCGGCCATTGCAGAAACTGGTAGCTCTCCTTCAAACTCGGGCAAATGTCTTACTTTACTATGGAACCTTCCAAATGGATTATAGCCTTTTTTTGCAGCGCTATACAAACTAAAAGCGGCATCGGTAAACATTGCACCACCAGGCTTATCAAAATTATTGGTGATAATGTTTATGAGGTTAATTAACCATTGGCAAAGTCCCCCAAACTCTTGGGTACTCAAGCCCATTCTACCATAAACAACGGCGGTCTTAGACGAAATAAGCTCAGCAGCCAATTGCTTTATTCTTTTTGAACTGACGCCAATTGTATCCGAAACTTTATCTGGTGAATATTTTTGTACAAAAGCTGAAAATTCATCAAAGTTTTCAACTTTTAATATTTTGCTGTTTCCAATTTTTTCGTCCCATAAAAGCTCATGAATTATAGCCAACAACAATAGCGCATCAGTTCCAGGTTTTATGAAAATATGTTCGTCGGCAATTTTTGAAGTTTCAGTTTTACGAGGGTCAACTACAATTACCTTTCCACCTCTTTTTTGAATATTTTTAAGGCGATGTGCCACGTTTGGAACCGTCATCATGGAGCCATTAGAGGCCAATGGATTGCCCCCCATTATCAGGAAAAATTCGGTACGATCTATATCAGGCACAGGTAAGGTCATATGATGGCCAAACATAGCCCAGCTTACAAAATGGTGAGGTAGTTGATCGGCGGAAGTTGCCGAAAACCTGTTTTGCGAACCCAAGACTTTAATAAGACCGGGGCCTGTCAATAAAGTACCCGAGTTATGAACTGCAGGGTTACCCGTATAACTAGCTATTCCGTTTTTTCCATATTTACTTTGAATTTGCTTGATATTTGCAACAACCTCGTCAAAAGCTTGTTCCCAACTTATTGTTTTCCAACCAGTTGCAGTTTTTTTGACAGGTTGTTTTAGGCGATTCGGGTCGTGATAAATATCTTTAAGTGCAATAGCTTTTGGGCAAATATGACCTCGAGAAAGTGGATCTTTTTCATCCCCCCTGATTTCCAAAATTTCATTGTTTTTATCTAGCGTGATTTCCAAACCACAAATTGCTTCACAAAGATTACAAGCACGATAATGAGTTTTTGCTATTTTTTCAGGAGAAATTGACATTATAATTATAGTTTTTGATGAAATATTTATTAAAAATAAGTAAAATTGGCTGTAATTCGATTAAATACTTTTGATTTTATTAGGGTTTTTATGTTTCCAGCGCTTGTGTGACCATAGCCATATTTGAGGATCTTCAATTATATTTTTTTCTAATAATCTTACATGTTTTTCTATAATTTCACCTTCCGACAATTCAATTGGAGCATCCGTAATTTTTTCAAATGATAATATAAAATGACCTCTTTTGGGCCTTTCTAAGTGCATAAAAAAAACGGGCATGTCATATTTTTTTGCAAATACACCCATCCCCTTAAAAAAACTAGTTTCTTGATTTAAAAAGTTAGTCCAATAAGACCGTTTTGGTGGTGCACTTTGATCATTAACCAAAAAATAGGCAAATGGTCGTTTAAAATCTTGATTATTAATTGCCTCCCCACTTCGCTGCATTGAATACATTTCAGAGCCAAATCTTATACGTGAATTATAGAAAAACTTATCAAAATAAGGATTAGCCAATTGATGGTAAGCAGCTTTCAAATTAAATGGGAAATCGATTGAAGCTGATAAAAATAAATTCACAATCTCCTGATTACCAACATGTCCCACAGAAATAATAATATTTTTACCCGCATTTGCAAGAGCGTTTAATTCTTCATTTTGAATAATATTACCCTTTTCTAAAACACTTGATTTCGACATGGTGAACGACTTTACCACCTCAACCATATAGTCTGTTAATATTCTATAAAAGTTTTTTTCAATTGATCTTAATTCGATTTCAGATTTATCAGGAAAACTATTTTTTAGATTATTAAATACCACTTCACGGCGGTATTTTACAAAATGATAATTGATATAAAATAAAAGATTGGATATTCTATACAAAAAACTAAGCGGCAAGCTTGAAAAAAAGTAAATAAAAGGAAGTGAAATATAGTATAAAATTGCCTGCATTTGCTGTGCTTTTGTATTTTAAGTAGGCAAAGGTAACAATAGGCTGTCAGTATGGCAATTATTAATATTTTAATGGAAGCATGTTTAGATTCGAATTAGCTTTTCAAAAATAAAATATCTATTTAATTTTGATTTTCGAATATTCAAGATGCATTTTTACAAAAAAAATCAATTCATGATCATTAAAGCCAATTTTATTGACATTCTGAATAAAGAAATTAATTTTTCGGAAATAGAAATATTTGGGGGGAAAATTAAATCAATATTTCGAATTGATGAAGGTGAGAAAATTGGTGAGAATTATATTTTACCTGGCTTTGTAGATGCCCATGTGCATGTCGAAAGTTCCCTTTTAAGTCCTGCTCAATTTGCAAGAATGGCGGTTGTGCATGGAACAGTTGGCACATTATCCGACCCACATGAAATAGCTAATGTACTAGGAGTTAAAGGAGTAGAATGGATGCTTAAGGATGCAGCAAACGTTCCTTTTAAGTTTTGCTTTGGTGCCCCCTCCTGCGTACCAGCTACTATTTTCGAAACGGCAGGTGCCATAATTAACCCAACTGATATCCAATTATTGTTTGAAAAATACCCCGAAATAGGTTATTTGGCAGAGGTGATGAATTACCCTGGCGTACTCAATAACGACCCAGATATGATAGCAAAAATTGGAATTGCCAAAAAATTCAGAAAACCAATTGATGGCCATGCACCAGGCTTGAGAGGTGAATTAGCCGAAAAATATGCCATGGCAGGTCCATCAACTGACCACGAATGCTTTACATATGGAGAAGCTTTAGATAAATTGAAAGCTGGAATGAAAATACTAATCAGAGAAGGGTCTGCAGCTAAAAATTTTGACGAACTAATACCATTACTATCAATACATTACGAAAATATCATGTTTTGTTCTGATGATAAACACCCCGATTCACTTTTAATTGGCCATATAAACGGTTTGGTAAAAAGAGCCTTGAAATTGGGTTATAATCTTTTTGATACACTCCAAGCGGCCTGTATTAATCCTGTAAAACATTATAATTTGCCCATTGGCTTGTTAAATATTGGCGACCCTGCCGACTTTATTTTAATAGACAACCCAATAAATTTCAATATATTAGCCACTTATATAAATGGAAAAATACTAGCTGAAAACGGACAATCATTAATGAATAACATTTTTACTGAGCCTATAAATAATTTCAATTGTGCGGAAAAAAGTGGTGATGATTTTAGGATAAAAAATAGTAATTCGAAAAAAATTAAAGTTATAGAAGTAGTTGATGGACAATTAATTACAAAAATTTACTTAGAAAAAAATAAAGCTGAAAATGAATTTATTGAGTCTGACCAAAACTCGGATTTTCTTAAAATAGCTGTGATAAACAGATACCACGAAGCTCCTGTTGCAATAGCTTTTGTGCGAAATTTTGGAATAAAAAATGGGGCAATTGCCTCCTCTGTGGCGCATGATTCACATAATATTATTGTAGTTGGCACATCTGATGAATTGATGGCTATAGCTGCCAATTTTATAATAAAGGAAAAAGGTGGGCTTTCCGCAGTTGATGCTTTAGGAAATTCACTCTGCTTACCGTTGCCAATAGCTGGTCTAATGAGTAATTTGGATGCTTATGAAGTAGCAAAAAAATATACTGAAATTGATAATTTCTCAAAAGATGTTTTAAAATCTACTCTGAAATCACCTTTTATGACACTTTCATTTCTGGCACTTTTGGTAATTCCAAGCCTCAAATTGAGCGATAAAGGCCTTTTTGACAGCAATAAATTTGAATTCACAAGTTTATTTGATAATTAAAAAATGAACAAAAATTACTTCATTCTCTTTTTTCTTTTGTTATTGTCATGTACTAATAATCTTGAAATTGAGCAGGACAAGGTAAAGGAAACATTGTTAAATTATGGGAGTGAAAACCATGAAAATGAAGTAATTATAAAAACCAACTTTGGGCCAATAGAGCTAAAACTTTATAATGAAACGCCACTGCATCGGGCCAATTTTATTAGATTGATTAAAAATGGATACTATTCCGATAGAAAAATATATAGAATTGTGAAAGGGCTTTGCATTCAAGGAGGCGCCAATAGCTATGACAAACTCAAATATACGGTTCAAGCGGAGTTTAAACCCAACCTAATTCATAAATATGGTGCCTTGGCAATGGCGAGGTACTCCGACAACAATCCTACTAAAATGAGCTCAGCTTCTGAGTTTTTTATCATTACAAAAAGTGTTTTTTATGAAGAAAATGAGCTATCAAAGTATACAGAATCGTTAAAAAATATTTATAAGAAAATTGGTGGCGAAATAAATTTTGATAATGAATATACGGTTTTTGGGGAAGTTACAAAAGGTATGGAAATAGTTGAAAAAATAGCAAGTTTGGAATTAGTTGATCTTGAAAAACCATTAGAAATGCCAACTTTTAGCATAGAATTAAAATGATTAATCAACTTTTTAGGTAGAATATGAAGACCAGGCATACATTGTCTCAACATTTATAACATTGTCTCAATAACCTTAGCTTGTCTCAACATTATCTTTTTCACCATTCTCAAAATAGATTCCTCACTATTATATTTTTCAATTTCATTTACCATAATCCACTGAATATCAGTTGATTCATGTGAAATTTGAAAGGGTTCAGCTTCATCGGCAATTATTAAAAATCGAATGTCATAATGTAAATGCTCCGGCACTTCCTTTCTAGCAGAAATTGTATGAATATCAATATCAAATATTTTTGGAATAATTTTTAAATTGACTAAGCCAGTTTCCTCCTCAGCTTCTTTCAAAGCTACTTTTGCAATATCAGTTTCGCCATCGGCATGGCCACCAGGCTGAAGCCACTTGCCAATTTTGGCATGATGAACAAGCACCGTTTTTGAATATTCACTATTCACAATAAAAGCCGAACCTGTTATATGCCCTTTTAGTAGCGCTCTTTTGAAGCAATCTGGCTCATTTTCAACAAATTTTAAAATCTGGTTTTTAAATTCCATTTCAGTATTATTTTCAGGAAAATAATCATTCAAAAGAACTCTCAATTGCTGGCAATGCATTTTTAATTTGTATTAAATTTTAATAATTTTCACAAAAATGCAAAAATGGATTTAACTTTGAAAAAATAAAAAAATAATTTAATCATTATCTTTTTCGAAAAAAGATTTAAAACTGATGATGATCAACCTAAAACAATTAATAATCAAAATGAAAAAATTATTATTATCAGCTCTAACCCTATTTTCGGTTTTAGCAAATGCGCAGTTAAGAACACCATCACCAAGTCCTGCAGCGAGCCTTACCCAAACAGTTGGTACAGCAGATATTACCGTAAAATATTCAAGACCGAGCATGAGAGGTCGTGAAATATTCGGAAAATTATTGGCTTATGACAAATTATGGCGTACAGGCGCTAATAGTGCCACTCAATTTATAACCTCAAGCGATATTATGGTTGAAGGTCAAAAATTGGCAGCAGGTACTTATTCGATTTTCAGTATTCCTATGCAAGGGCACTCAACAGTAATATTTAATAAAGAGGCAGGTGCTTCTGAGGCTAATTATTCAAAAGAAAAAGATGCTTTACGTGTACATGTAAGCACAGTTGAAATACCAACAAAGCAAACCTTTGGTATTGATATTGAGGATATAACTGATAGTACTGCTAACATGAATATTGCTTGGGAAAAAACTCTGATACCATTAAAAATAGCTGTTGATGTAAACGCTGCAGTTGAAGCTGGTATTGAAAAAATGAACAATGACAATGCTAATAACATGGGTAACGCTGCTAATTATTTATTAGGCAAAGACAAAAATTTAGAGCAAGCTTTGAAACTAGCCGATTTGGCCATAGGCTCAAAAGAGACTTTCCGAAATGTTTGGGCAAAGGCACAGATTTTAGGGAAATTGGGGCGATTTGCCGAGGCCGTTCCATTAGCACAAAAAGCATTGTCATTGGGAGCTTCGGACACTTCAGGTGCTTTTGGTTTTTTCAAAGATGCAATTGAAAAAGGAATTTCAGAAATGACTACCAAATTGCCAGCCGTAGCGGCTCCAGTTTTGAAGAAGAAGAAAAAGTAAAATTGAAATTTATTTATTAATTGTAAAGCCGCTGGTCGAAATATCAGCGGCTTTTTTTATACTGGCAAGGGGGCATGCCCCCTTGCCTGCCTTGCCAAAATTAAATTTTTCTACTCTCAGCCACCAAATTGAAAACATAAGAAAAGCTCATCACTAATACACATCCAATCAGATTGAGCCATAGAAAGGCAGTTAGATTGATATAGTCAAAATACAATACTAGAATTTCCGCCAAAATAGCTGCATAAAATACCACACCACCTTTTATGTTTTTCATATAAAAAGCTACTAAAAAAACACCCAAAATAGTGCCATAAAACCATGACCCCAATATGTTTACCATTTCGACAAGGCTACCAGTTTTTGTGGCAAACAAGGCAACTATTACACAAAAAATACCCCAGCCAATCGTAATTTGTTTAGATATTTTCAAATAATGAATTTCACTTCCATTCGTATTTATCAATCTCTTGTAAATATCAACAACTGCTGTAGAAGTAAGTGAGTTAAAGGCTGAAGCCATCGAACCCATTGATGCCAATAATATCATAGCAATGAGCAAACCTACGAGCCCTTTTGGGATATAACTAACGATAAAATTCAAAAAAATAAAATTTACATCATTATTTTCAGCCTTTGGGTCAACCGAAGCAATCAAATTTTTGGCTTTTACTTTTACTGATTCAGCACTTTTTTCTAAAGCTTGAATTTTACTATAATCTGTATTTCCATTGGCTGTTTGCAATAATAATTCTGCCTTTTTTTCAGAAAATATTTGAGAATATTCTTTTTGTAAAGCTTTGTATTCTAATCCTTTAGCACTAGAAATAACCTTAGCTTCTTGCACATTATTGAAATGAAGCGGCGGCTCATTGAATTGATAAAACACAAAAACAAGGACCCCAACCAGCAAAATAAAGAACTGCATAGGTACTTTTAGTAAACCATTCATCATTAAACCTAGCTTGCTTTCGCTTTCACTTGATGCGGTCAAATACCTTCCCACTTGGCTTTGGTCCGTTCCAAAATAGGAAAGCTGCAAGAAAAATCCACCGATAAGTCCCGACCAAACATTGTATCTATTATTAAGGTCAAACTTCCAATCTATTACATTCATTTTCCCAAATTTGCCAGCAATGTCAAGGCTATCAGCAAAACCAATATTGGCAGGGAGTAATTTCACCACTAAAAAACCGGCCATAAACATACCAATCAAAATAATAAACATTTGTTGAAACTGTGTATAAGTTACGCCTTTGGTGCCTCCTAACACGCAATAAAATATTACTACAGTGCCAGTCAAAAGTGTAGTTATGGTAAGGTCCCAACCCAATATTGCCGATAAAATAATTGATGGTGCAGATATTGTAATGCCCGTAGACAATGCTCTAGGAATAAGAAACAAGAAGGAGGTTAACACCCTGGTTTTGAGATCAAAACGGCCTTCCAAATACTCGTATGCGGTGTATAATTTGAGCTTATGAAAAACAGGCACAAATGTTACTGCGATTACAATCATAGCCAATGGAAGGCCAAAATAAAACTGAACAAATCGCATACCATCAGTAAAGGCTTGGCCTGGAACTGATAAAAAAGTGATTGCGCTTGCTTGCGTTGCCATTACAGAAAGGCCAACTTTAAACCAGTCTAACGAATGACTTCCCAACAAATAACCTTCAATATTTTTATCTCCACGGCCTTTCCAAACTCCATAAAAAACAACAAAGGCAAGCGTGCCGATTAACACGACCCAATCTAGTAAACTCATTATTAATTGATTATTGTTTGTATTTTAAGGTTAACATATAGAAAACAAAAATACATATTATTAACACTATGACTTCTAAAAAATATATAGTTTTCCAGGACTTGAAAAAAGGAGGTTTTTCGGAGGATGAATTTTCGGATTTGAGATTTTGCATCTTGCAAATATAATAGGTTTATGTATTCGGAGAATTTCCAAATATAAATCTATACAGAAATAATGAAATTAAAATCTTATTAAAATTCGTTTAAAAGAGGTAAAATTAATAGTTTTGTCAAATTTTTAGAAAAAGCATATATGACAAACCCAAACCAAATATTCAGTCTTGAAAATAAAGTAGCTCTTATAACTGGTGCCAGCAAAGGGATTGGCGAAGCAACCGCTAGGTATTACGCCTCAGCTGGAGCAACCGTAATTATTAATAGCCGTAAACAGGAAGATCTTGATAGCCTAGCCGCTGAAATTATAGCAAATGGTGGTAAATGCCATGGAATTGCCGCTAATGCAGGCGATGAAGAAGCTTGCAAAGCATTGGTTAACAAAGTAATAACAGATTTTGGAGGTATAGATATTTTGGTAAATAACGCCGCTACTAACCCTGTTTTTGGACCTTTATTAAATGCCGAAGGTTGGGCTTTTGATAAAATAATGAATGTAAACGTAAAAGCACCTTTTGAGCTTTCAAAGTTAGTATATGCTAGTATGAAAAGCCGTGGCGGTGGCTCCATCATAAATATTAGTAGTATTGCTGGCATCACTCCTGACCCTGGTTTGGGCTTATATTCAATCAGCAAAGCGGCTATGAACATGCTTACCAAAGCATCTGCCAAAGAATGGGGCATTGATGGAATTAGAGTAAATTCAATTTGTCCTGGGCTTATAAAAACGAAATTTTCGAAAGCACTCTGGGAAAATGAAGATATTCTCAAAAGATTTACCAAAAATATTGCCATCCCTCGAATGGGAACCGTTGACGAAATTGCTGGCCTAGCCCTTTATTTGGCCTCTGCAGCCTCCACCTATACTACTGGCGGCATATTTACAGCCGATGGAGGCACTACAATATAAGCTTTTAAATGAAGAACATTTGCATAGACTATGGCAATACATTTTCAAAAATAGGCGTTTTTGAAGGTAACAAACTCATTCGATATATTTCAAAAGCAAATTCCGAAAAATTAGTTGAACATTGTCAAACTATTGAATTTGAGCAAATTATGGCTTGCTCTGTGACAAAATCAACTGAAGAAATAAAAAATGATTTAGGTAAATTGGGTAAAAAAATTACTGTTTTAGAAGCCAGCACCAACTTACCAATCATCAAAAATTACGATACACCAGGTACATTAGGTGCCGACAGATTGGCCGCTGCAGTGGGTGCTTCAGTAATTTTCCCACACCAAAATTGCCTAATAATCGACATGGGAACTTGTATAAAGTATGATTTTTTGGAGTTAGGGAAAATATTTCAAGGTGGCATAATTTCACCCGGACTACGAATGCGATTTAAGGCAATGCACCATTTTACAAAAAAGTTACCTTTAATTGAGGCCATAGAACCTTGGCCAAAACTTATAGGAAAAAGCACTGTGGAAGCTATGAAAAGCGGTGTATTGAACGGTTTACTGGCAGAAATTAATGGGATAATAGCCCAATATGAAGTTGAATTAACAATATTTAAGATTATACTTTGTGGTGGCGATGCCAGTTCTTTTGAAAGTCGGCTAAAAAACCCGACCTTTGTAGTTCAGGAACTTGTTCCAATGGGTTTGAACAAAATCCTTCTTCACAATATTGAAAATAATTAAAGGCTGTTTTGAAAAATAAAATTTCGGTAATACTATTTGTTTTTTCCTTAATCCAATCACAAAATATTATAGGGCAAAGTTTGGGTAACTCTCCTTACTCCTCTTTGGGTTTAGGTGAAAGGCTTCCAATTGGTTATGCCGAAAATCAAGCTATGGCAGGTATAGGTGTGGCCTCAGTTTTTGGAAATTCAGGCCTTTATATTAACAATTTAAACCCTGCCTTGTTGGCTAGAAATAAATTTACTGTTTTTTCTATGGGTATGAACGGGCAAAATAAAAGCCTTGAAACAACCACAGAAAATCAAAATTCGTTTGCGATGAATTTGAATTATGTCAATTTATCATTTCCAGTAAAAAAACATTGGAGTATGGGCATTGGCATTCAACCGTATAGTTATACTGACCTATCAATCAAGTCCTTACAAATATCAGTGCCATCCGATACATCAAAATACATATCTCAATTCTTCGCTAAAGGAGCTATAAATAAATTATCATGGAACAATGCAATTGAATTAAAAGAATTTCAATTTGGCATAGAAACGTCGGTACTTTTTGGACAAATTAAAAGAACTACCGATTCCCAAATACAAAACGATGGTCAGTTTTATGCTGTAAATTTCATTGACCAACAAAATTATAATGGAATTTACTATCGATTAGGTGCTGCATGGCACCACAAACTCAATAAGGATAAGTATTTCAATGTTGGACTAGTATTGGAGCCATCAAAAAATATAAGGGGTGAACGTGTAAGAACTACCCAAACATTTACAAACGACGGCATACCCGTCACTCAAGGTGATACGCTGCCCAATGGTGTTTTAAATGCAAAAGTACTTTTACCAAGCGACTTCAAATTTGGAATTAGCTACGAAAATTCAACAAAATATACAATTTTTGCTGACTTGGCAATAGGCAAAAACTCTCAATTTAAAAACCTAAATGGGGTAAATGATGGATTAAAAGATACTTTTACTTTTGGAATAGGTGCTGAATATTTTCCAGATTTCACATCAACTAAATTTTTAAGAAGAGCAGTTTATAGAGCTGGTTTCAATTCTGGAACCTCACAATATAGCCATTTGAAAACTGGCGAGCAGCTTAAGGTAATGAATTTCTCATTTGGAATTGGGCTACCTTTAAGAAATAGTTCATTCATAAATATTAGTTATTCAGCTGCTAGAAGAGGCCAAAAAGAGGATGGTGGCATATTAGAAAACTACAACAAAATTTCAATCGGTTTTACCTTAAATGACATTTGGTTTGTCAAAAACAAAATGGATTAATTATTTCGAAAGAATGTTATTTCTATCAAAAATTTCAAACTATTTCATACAATTTATTTTCGTTTGTATTCTATTTTCCTGTGAAGAAAAAGCAATAGAAAAGGATGTAAATTATACCGGCCCTACCTTGGAAGTTGAAAATATTGAGTTAAGTTATGGTGACTCAGCTCGTGTAGTTGTAAAAATGAAAACGGCGCTTGAATTGGACTTGCAAAATCAAGATAAGGTATATCCCAAAGAAGTTCGTTTGTTTTTTTATGACCCAACAGGCAAAGAGTCAACCACAATTAGGTCCGACTCTGGGCGCTATTTCAAAAGTGCAAATCACTATAAGTTAATGGGTAATGTGCTAATAATTGATAAGTTAAAGAATCAAAATCTCACAACTACTGAGCTCATTTGGGCTCCAGAAAAGAAAATAATTTACACTCAAAAGCCCGTCGATTTGATTACCCCCACACAAGTGCTACATGGCATGGGTATGCAAGCAAATCAAGATTTTACACAATACTCTTTGGGCAGTTCTAATGGTCTTCTGAACGTAAAAGAGTAACGTTATCCAAGGGATCATGTCCCATTGCATCCACAAAAAAACTAAATCTCTATTGCTTACACTTTTCTAAAGCATTTTTCACTTCATCTATTTCAGTAATCACCGTTTCATCACCCCATTTATTATAGATATAGGTTGTAATTTCTGCCAATTCTATCGGTTCCAAATTTAGGTTGGCTGGCATAGCTTGGTTATAGGATTTGTTATTTATTATAAGAGTATCATTACCTCCATTCCTAATTAAACAAATGACTTTTAGCTTATTATTTGACATATATTCTTTAGAAATTGGAGGATATAGACCCGCTAAACCAGCGCCATCCAACTGATGGCAATTGGCGCAATGCGTTTTATAAAGCTCCAGACCTTCAACAAAATATTGCATTTTTTTTATTTCTTGAGCACTTTGGCAAGCACTAAAGATAATAATTGATAAAAATAATAGGCTAATTCCCCTCATTTTTTTTCCAATAAAAGTAAATCAATATCTTCCATTAACTCATCAACCTCTTCTGAAATTGTCCCATCATATATACCCCTTACTCTCTGATTTTTATCAACCAAAATAAAAGCCCCACTATGAATAAAACCACCATCAGCAGTACTATCTTCTTTGGCGGTGGCCATATATCCTTTTAAAGCAACTTCGTAAATTTTCTCTTTTTCGCCCGTTACAAACCGCCATTGGTTACCTGAAACACCTAAGTTTTTGGCAAATTCTTTTAGAACTGGCACTGTATCATGCCGTGGATCAATGGTATGGGAAAGAAATGCAACTAACTCATTATCAACAAAATGCCTATATAAACGGCTCATTTGAGTTTTCATTTTTGGGCAAATAGTTGGGCAACTCGTAAAAAAAAAGTCGGCTACGTATATTTTCTTATCTTTATAGGCTTGATTGGTTACGGTATCAGCATTTTGATCAATAAATGTGAAATTTGGTATAGTATGGTAAATTGTATCAATTTTCGATTTCCCATCGATTACTATATTTTTTGTATCTCTTTCCCCAAGAATTGGCAATATTTTAACAGATTTTTTACAAGAAATCGTGAAAAATATAAAACTAAAAGCTACCACTATTACTAATAAAAATGTTCCTTTACTCATATTATTTTTTTAAATATTTTTTTGCACCTTCAATATTTTTAATTGTAATTTCTTTGAGCGAATTTATCTTGTTTTTTTGTTCCATCAGATACTTTTCTCCATCCTCAACACTTATTGCTTTCAAGGTATCAGCATTGTACTCGTCCATCCAGTCCATCATTCCGTTGTCAGCTTCGGTTAGCAAATATGCTAATGAGTCAGACTTAAGTTTTATTGTTGAATAGTTAGCCGAGGTACTATCCGTTGCTTTTAAGTTAGTCGCAAGGTCATTTTTAAGATTCATGATTTCACCCATTTTCGGCATTATTTCATCATGTATGGCCATTATTTCATCCTGAAGGCCTTCAATTTTATTTTCGGTAGTACAACCAAATATGATTGTAAGCAGTAAAAGTGCTAATTTTTTCATTATTTTAGTTTTTAAATAAGTTAGTTTATTTTGATACTTGAAATTTAAGCGTACTTTTCTATTATTTCTCGAGCATTTTCAATGACACTCAAAGTTGGGTTATGGCCACCAATCATTTGTGCAATTTCAATAATTCGTTCTTCTTTTGAAAGCTTTTTTATTTTACTCGCTGTTTTTTCTGAAGAGTCGTCCTTGTACACAAAATAATGATTATCGCCTTGTGCGGCCATTTGATGTAAATGGGTTATGGCTATTATCTGATGATTTTGTGCCATTTCTTTAATCATTTTACCGACTTTTATCGATATTTCCCCTGATACACCCGTATCTATTTCATCGAAAATTATGGTTGGAAACAGCTTTTTACTAGCCAAAATATATTTAAGTGCCAGCATTAATCTGGAAAATTCGCCTCCTGAAGCTACCAATTTCAATTGCTGAGGTTGTATACCTTTATTAGCCGAAAAAAGAAAATTAATTTGGTCAATACCAGCAACTCCTTCACTTTCTAATTTGTGGTCTATTTTCAAAGATGCTTTGGGCATACCCAGGTCTTTTAACAACCCTTCAATTTTATCAGCTATTTCATTCAATACTTTAACTCTACTTTCTGACAATAGTTTTGCTTGCTTTTGTAAATTGTCAAGTGCTATTTGTTCGTTTTTAACTGCACTTGTAAGGTCATCATCAATATTGAGTACTGCTTCCACTTTTTCTTTTAACTCCGCCTCAAGCGCAATCAGTTCTTTTTCTGACTTTAAAGAGTGTTTTTTGAATAGATTGTACAAAATATTTATTCGGTCTTGCAAGTTATTGATGTTACCTTGATCAAAATCAACCATTTTAAGTGCCAACTCTGTTTCACGAAATATATCTTTAAGCTCTATTATTGTTGCATGTAATCGATTCTTTAATGATTGATAGTTGGTACTAAAGCCAGAAATAGCTGCTAGGTTACCATTTGCCTCTTCCAAATAATCAATAGCCGAATTTTCAGCATTATAGAGGTATTCAGCAATCAATTGAAGCTTGGTTTTTACTTCTTCAGCGTTTTCTAATACATTTAGTTCCTGCTCTAATAGCTGAAGTTCACCATCAACTATCTTTACCTTTTTTAGTTCTTCAAATAAAAAGCTATTATAATCGAAATCCTTCTTAGCATTAATCGCCCTTTTCTTGAGGCTTTCAGTGAAATTTTTTTCTTGAATATAATTGGCATATAAACTTTTATATTTTTGTAAAATAGCATCATTTCCTGCATAGGTATCCACAATTTGAAGTTGATATTCGTTGCTTGAAAGAGCTAAAGTATCGTTCTGCGAGTGAATATCAATGAGCCTTTCCCCAATTTTCTTTAATATTTCCAAATTTACTGGCGTGTCATTAATAAAAGATCTCGACTTACCTGTTGGACTAATTTCACGTCTAATAATTGTTAATGGCTCATAATCAAGCTCTTCTATTTCAAAAATTGGTCTAAGGTTTAAGTTTTCAATATCGAAATGGCCTTCAACAAAGCACTTCTCATCTAAATTATACAAGGCCTTAGTGTCCATTCTATTGCCCAAAAGTAAACCAATGGCACCAAGCATAATTGATTTACCAGCGCCAGTTTCACCTGTAATTATATTTAACGACTTATCAGGATTAAGCTCCAGATGTTGGATGAGGGCATAATTTTTAATTAATAAATGCTGGAGCATAGAATTTTTTTACAAAAATACTTTAGAAATATCTAAAAAATAAGCATTACCATTCGCTTATTCGATCTATTTGTATTTCTAAAATGTCATTAATTTCAATAGTTAGTTTTTTATTAGCCTTTACTGCCAAAAATATAACTTGATTGTTGGCACTAACAAACTTAGCTTTATAGGATAAGTCGTTTTTCAATATCACATTAACTTGATTATTGATTAACTTTTCGATGTTTTCTCTTATATTATCGGTAAAATATCGCTCTATTCTTTTTCCCATTTTATAATAACAATTTTCGATAAGTCTCGGTATGATTGGGATCTAAATTTATTAAAAGTGTATAAACTTTTTGTTTTTCAATACTTGGAGCTTGGCTAAATATATTTACTATTTCTTCATTTTTAGAATCAAAAAAACAGTAAAATAGCACAGAGGAGGGTTTTAATAAGTTTATTTCCGACATCTTAGTTATTAAATTAAGAATTCTTTTTCTAGCTCCAAAAGTATCAGCTGAGAAATTATCTAAGGCCAATCGGTGGTAATTATATAAGCCTTCTCTTACTGGCACCATTTGAGGGCTCATCATATTTTCAGCTAACCAATATCTGTTTCGGGTATCTTCCCCAATTGATCTCCAACCTTTATGCCCACTTGTGCCTGGCACTATGTTTACAATATTAAATAATTTTTGAGCATAAACATTTCCCCCCATTTTACCAAAAGTGTCATAGTCAACAGTTAAAATCAAATTGGCATAAAAGGCTAAAATTTGAGTGAGGTTATTATTATATACATTTTCATTATAATCAAGTGGGGTATTCGCCTGATAATTAAATGAGAAATTTCTATCAATAAATCGAAAAAGAGGTGACTCAAACGTAGTTCCAAATATAGGTCTCGATAGGGAAACAGTTGCGTTACCACTAAAATCACCTTGTGCTGAGGCATTGGTAAAAGTGATATTCAATGCACAGTTTATTCTTTCACTAGGCCCAAACTCGTCTTTAGTCCAACGGCGATTGTTCATGAAATCAGTAATAATATTTTTTATTTCTGCAAAAGTTTGGCTTGAGTTGGACAATTGATTACTTTTAATCTGATCGGTAATCATGGTTACACTACAGTTAAGTTCTTGAGCCTGAGCAAAATAATTTAAAAATATAAATGAAAGAATTAAATTAAATTTCATAATTAATTAATTTTTTTTGAAACTATTTTCACAATGTCATCCGCTACCTCATTCTTGTTCTTAAGTTCAAATTCTACTATATTTCCTTCTTTATCAATAGTGGTAATTTTATTGGTGTCATGACTAAAGCCTGCACCTTTATCATTTAAAGAGTTCAAAACTATCAAATCGAAGTTTTTTCGAGCTAGTTTATCTTGAGCATTGGCCAGCTCATTATCCGTCTCTAAAGCAAAACCTACCAAAAACTGATTTGGTTTCTTTAATTTACCAAAAGTGGCTGCAATATCCTTGGTTTTCACCAATTTAAGCAGAAAATTATCTTCCTTTTTCTTTATTTTTTTATCCGAAACTTCTTCTGGTGTATAATCAGCCACAGCGGCTGAAAAAATTATAATGTCGGCAGTTTCAAAATAATCATTTACAGCATTAAACATATCGTTTGCAGACAGGATTGGTATTTTCTTAATAATCTGATTCGAAACTTCAACATTTATTTTCCCATGAACTAATGTCACTTCGGCACCAGCCTCGACAAACCTATTGGCCAAAGCTACACCCATTTTACCACTCGAGTGATTACTTATAAAACGAACAGGATCTAGCGGTTCTTGTGTTGGACCAGCAGTAATTAGTACTTTTTTACCAATTAACTTCTCAATTTTACCAAAAACTGAATAAATATTTTGGACTATTTCCTCGGGCTCTGCC
>JANMZR010000377.1:0-10200 GCA_031383555.1 Cytophagaceae bacterium
TAAAATGTTTGTGAGGACACAAACATGTGAATTTTATAGATATTGATAGGATTTAATACCTTATCGTTATACCCCAACTTCCAAACTATCCACCTCTTCCTTGATCCAATCGTAACCTTTTTCTTCCAACTCCAAAGCCAATTCTTTACCGCCGGATTTTACTATTCGGCCTTTATACAATACGTGCACAAAATCAGGTACAATATAATCCAATAATCGCTGGTAGTGGGTCACTACAATGGTAGCATTTTCAGAGGATTTAAGCATGTTAACTCCCTCAGCTACAATGCGTAAGGCATCAATATCTAGGCCTGAATCTGTTTCATCTAAAAGCGCTAACTTCGGTTCCAATACAGCCATTTGGAATATCTCATTCTTCTTTTTTTCACCTCCAGAAAAGCCTTCATTTAACGAGCGGTTTAATAGAGATTGATCCATTTTCACATAGGCCATCTTTTTCTTGAACATTTTCAAAAACTGAACCGCATCCATAGCCTCCTCACCTTTGTATTTGCGTATTTCGTTTACGGCAGTTTTCAAAAAGTTAGTTGTGCTTACACCTGGTATTTCCACTGGATATTGAAAAGCCAAAAATATACCCTCTGCAGCACGTTCTTCTGGGGAAAGTTCTAAAAGATCTTTCCCGAAAAAATCGATGCTTCCAGCAGTAACTTCATAGGTTTCACGGCCAGCCAAAACAGATGCCAAAGTGCTTTTTCCTGAGCCATTTGGGCCCATAATTGCATGCACTTCTCCTGCTTTTACCTCCAAGTTTATGCCTCTGAGTATTTCTTTTTCGCCAATTGAGGCATGTAAATTTTTAATTGATAACATTCGATATTCTTAATTTAATGCAAATTTACGATTTCAAATCTTAAAATGCTATTAGTTATTTAGAACAACTCTAAATTGAATGGAAAAGTTTCTTTTTTTGAAAATCAAGAAATATTTTTTTTATAAAAATCATACTCTAAATCAATTAAACTCATATTGCCCCATTTTAAAAAAATGTTCCTTGACTTTTATAAAAAAAAGTGCCTAATTGCGTAAAAAAAAATCAAGATTTGTGAAATTTTCTCGAATTCAATAAATGGTTTTTTAAAAATATTCATCATCAAAATACAATTTATGATAAGCGTTAACAGCGAAATAGGAACCCTCCGAAAACTTTTAATTCATAGCCCCGACTCCGGTTTGGGCAAAGTAGTACCGTCAAAAGCCCAAGATTGGTTGTTTGAGGATATCGTGCATTTGGACACTATGCGCAGGCATGAGTATGATTATTATGTGAAAACCCTATTGTATTTTCTTGATCCTGAGAAGATTAAAGGTAAATTGGCCAAAATAGATTCAGACGAAACTAGAAGTTTTTTCAAACCTGATAACCCCAATTATTTCAATTCAGACAAAGTAATTGAACTGCAAAAATTACTGGCCGATATTTTGGAGGATGAATCAATTAAAGTAAAATTGGTAGCGGCTGCATGTGCTATTGAAAAGGAATGGTTTACTACTCAAGCCGAATTATGTGCCTTAAATGCAGTAGAATTGGCCAAAACCTTAATTTCAGGCAGCACGCCAACTAACGAAATGTTGTTTCCGCCAATCCCTAATTTTATTTTCACTCGTGACATTGGCATATCAATAAACAATCATTTGTTATTGAATCGACCGAAAAAACAGGCCAGATCTCGTGAAGCTTTATTAGCCCAATACATTTTTTATTGCCATCCCTTTTTCTCCAAAATGCATGATAAAATCATTGAAATTCCAGATAATGAAACAATTTTCCTCCTACCAGAAGAAGAAGTAGAGGAAAGTTTATCCACATTGGAAGGTGGTGATGTGATGATGGTTTCGAAAAATCACTTGCTCATTGGTATATCTGAACGTACCTCAATTTATGCTGCTAAACAAGTAATTAGCTTACTATTCAAGAAAAAAATTGTAGAAAAAATCACATTGGTAAAAATTCCAAGGAAGCGTGATTATATGCATATTGATACTATTTTTACCCAGGTAAAACGAAATATGTGGGTGCTTTTGGCTAGTTTGGGTAAAAATAATTATAACCCTGAAGATGAAGCGTTGATAAAAGCAGGTCTTTTGAAGGAAAAAGAAACTGAAAAGATTAAGATAGTTCAATTCAGAATTGGAAACGAAAATGAGCCTAGGCAAATTGGCAGTTTGGAAGCTTTGCTTAGTGAAATTTCGGTATATGACCTTGATTGCCAACCCTCAGATGTGAAATTTATTTATTCAGGTAACAATGAATTCCCTTATGGTGCACGTGAGCAATGGACTGACTCTTGCAACCTTTTAGCCCTAAAAGAGGGTGTGGTAATCGGCTACGACCGTAATAATAAAACTTTGGAAGCTTTCAAAAATGAGGGGTTTACCGCTTATAAAGCAGCCGATTTATTGGAGAAATTAGAATCGGGTGAATTAAATGTTGAAACAATCAAAGATACTTTTATTATGCTTCCTTCAGCTGAACTATCACGTGCTCGAGGAGGCTCACATTGCATGAGTATGCCATTAGAAAGGATGACTGTCTAAACCTCATAGTCAGAAAGTGAAATAAATGTAAAACAGAAAAATAATAAATGTAAAATGTAAAAAATTTAACCTATTTAAGACTTGAATTCTAATAAAAAGAAAATAGAAAACTAGGAAAAGTTCTAGACTTATTTTAAGAAAAGAAAATATTATATTGTAAAATAAATATGCATTTGACAGAAAATTATAAAAACCTATCAAGTACTCCCCTGTCGGGGGCAAGGGGGGCTTCTACAATCCTCATGATTAGGCCAGTAAACTTTAACTTTAATGAACAAACTGCAACTTCAAATGCTTTCCAAAATGTTGAATTTGGAAAAGCCAATGCTAGTAAAGCGCAAGAAACTGCTTTATTGGAATTTGATACAATTGTTGGAAAATTAAAGGATATTGGTGTAAACGTTATTATAGTTGAAGATACATTAGAGCCACGCACACCTGATTCAATTTTCCCAAATAATTGGATAAGTTTTCATGAAGATGGCACTTTAGTTACTTACCCGATGCAAGCTGAAAATAGACGACTTGAACGACGGGAAGATATAATTCAACTCATTGAAAGGCAGTTTATTATAAGAAGAAAAGTTGACCTAACTTTTTTTGAAAAAGATAAAATATATTTGGAAGGTACTGGATCAATGGTTTTAGACCGGCAGAATAAAATAGCTTACGCATGTATTTCTCCAAGAACGGATTCAAAAGTATTGAATAGTTTCGGTTTGGAAATAGGCTATAAAATTATAGAATTTGATGCTATAGATGGAGCTGGAAGGGCAATTTACCATACCAACGTGTTGATGTGTGTAGCCAAAGAATTCGTAGTTATTTGTTTGGATTCCATTCCAAATGAAAGATTGAAAGTGGTTGAATCTATAACAAACTCTGGCAAGGAAATTATTGAAATTACTTTGGAGCAAATGAATCAATTTGCTGGAAATATGTTGGAAGTATTTGGAGCTAATTCTAGTCAATATCTAGTAATGAGTAGTTCAGCATATTATTCATTAAACAAAAATCAACTTGAAAAACTTGAGAAATATTCAAAAATTGTTCATTCTGACTTATCAATGATTGAAGGAAATGGCGGTGGTAGTGCTAGATGTATGATGGCGGAGGTGTGTTTGGAAAGGAGAGATTAGCTGTTAGATATAAGTTGTTAGAATCGTTTATAAAAAATCGTAAATCGTAAATAAAAAAATGGCAACATACAAAACAAATTATATTGGAGGTCTTAGAGCCGAATCTACTCATTTACAGTCAGGTACAATGATTTTGACCGATGCTCCAACAGATAATATGGGCAAAGGGGAGGCCTTTTCACCAACTGATTTGGTGGCAACTGCATTGGGTACATGCATCATTACAACCATGGCTATTTTTGGTCAAAAGGAAGCTATTGATTTTTCAGGATCAGTGATTACAGGCACTAAAGTAATGACCCAAGAAGGGCCCAGAAAAATCGCAAAAATTGAATTAGAAATAAATCTTAAAACTAATATTGAATTAGACTCCGAGCAAAAAGCTAAATATGAAAGAATAGCAGCTACTTGTCCAGTGGCAAGGAGCTTACATCCTGATTTAGAGCAGGTTGTGGTTATAGTTTGGAGCTAATTCTAGCTATGGGTTGTGAGTTTTAAAAGTTTTTGGGTTTGAGAGTTTGAAAGTTTGTTTGCGATAAAAGTTACTGATAGCCTCTTGAGTTTTTTCAAACTCTCAAACTTTTTTCAAACTTATTGAAACGAAAAAAAACTACTCAAACTTCAAATGCTTCACAGACTCTCCTGAACTTGCCAATTCAATCAAGGCATCGATACCAATTTGAAGGTGATTTTCAACAAAATGAGTGGTAACCTTTATGTCTGATTCCACGGTTTTTACGCCCTCAGGTGTCATAGGGTTGTCAGAAACTAGCAATAAAGCGCCATGAGGTATTTTATTTACAAAACCAACAGTGAAAATTGTGGCCGTTTCCATATCGATGGCCATGGCTCTTATTTTATTCAAATAAGATTTAAACTCTTCGTCATGTTCCCAAACACGTCGGTTGGTGGTGTAAACTAAACCTGTCCAATAGTCCAATTCGTGTTTTTTAATCATTGATGAAACGGCTCTTTGCAACCTAAACGACGGTAAAGCAGGCACTTCTTTAGGCATATATTCGTCACTTGTACCCTCGCCACGAACTGCTGCAATGGGTAAAATAAGGTCTCCAAGGCGGCTTGTACTTTTCAAACCACCACATTTTCCCAAAAATAACACAGCTTTTGGCATTATTGCTGTGAGTAAATCCATTACAGTTGCAGCCATCGGAGAGCCCATGCCGAAATTGATTATCGAAATATTTTGAGCAGTTGCAACTTGCATTGGTTTATCTTTTCCCAATACTGGCACGTCAAATTTATCTGCAAACATTTGAATATAGTTTGAGAAGTTTGTCAATAAAATATATTCGCCAAACTCTTCTAAGGCCAAGCCAGTGTATCTTGGCAGCCAATTGTTAACAATATCTGATTTGGTTTTCATATTTAAATTTTATTTTGGGTGAGAAGTATATTCGGATGGATAAATAAAAATACCCAAAATAAATATTAAAAATCCTAACTCGCAGATTCTCACGTAGTTTGTGACCTGCTTACAAGCTTTTTAACTTTTTTGGGAATTTGTTGTAATTACATATTAATTTCATTTTTAAAATGAGTTTGCAAAATTACATTTTAAAAATACAATCTTTGCAATATTAGTATGCTTGCTTTCATTTTACAAAAAAACAACAATCAATGCTGCCTTTAAATTTACCTCCTTTCGAATATAACCTTAGAAATAATAACTCTAAACAATATATTTTTGATCCAATTCGAAAAAAATATATATTAAATACTCCAGAGGAATGGGTTCGTCAGCATTTTATAAATTTCTTAGTTTACTATAGAAATTATTCAAAAAATCTAATCAAAATTGAAACTGGCCTTAGCTATGGAAATCGTAGAAAAAGAACTGATATTCAAGTATTTGATAATACCGGGTCTCTTGATATTTTGATTGAATGTAAGGCTCCAAATATAGTAATTGACCAAAGTGCAATAAGTCAAATTCTAATATATCAAAAAGTATTAAGCGCCAATCTTTTAGCAATAACCAATGGCATTGAGCATATATTTATTTCAACTGTACCAAATGGTTCAATAAGCTATTTAACTGATTTTCCATATGCAAATGTAAAAAACTGACCGCTTAATAAATACTGGTATAATTTTAGCTGTAAATCTTTGACAGTTAATTAAAAAACTGCAAAATTTAACAATGTAAATTATTAAGGTATAAATAAACAACAAACTTTACCTTTATTTTTTCTGATAGTTTTTTTATAAATAATAATTTGAACAACGAATCATTCTAAACCTTGGCCTTTGGAAAAATGGCCGTAAAAATTAAAATGAAAAAGAAACCTATTCTTGTATTGTTAATTATTTGTATTGCTGGTTTTTATCTTTCAGCACAAACAAGCAAACCTGCTGCTACAACTACTAAAAAAACAACGACAACAACTGTAAAAAAAGCACCAGTAACCACTAGCACCACCAAAACAGTCGTAAAGCCAACAACAACAACAACAACAACCATAACAAAGCCGGCTGTTGCGGCTCCTGTGGCAAGCCCTCCAGCTGCTTCACCTCCGCCAGCTGAAGTTGTAAAAGAACCAGCAGGTCCACCCGTAACAGGTGCAATAGATTCAGGACCCAAAAGTTATGAATCAGATAAAAAAACTACAACAACAACTACAAAAGCACCCACAAAAAGTTCTTCAAAAACAGTAGTCCCAAAAACTGATGTGAAGAAGAAAAGTTCTAATGATGTTGTAAGAAGTTATATTGGGATAAGAGGTGGTTATAATTTAAGTTCTTTTGATGGACTTGAAGCAGAGATTGGTGCGGGTGCAGATATTAAAAACTTACCAGGTTATATGGGAGGTTTAGTAATTAATTTAGGCTTAAGTAAAGCACTATCCATTCAACCGGAAGTTTTATATTCACAACAAGGGGTTCAAATTGGAGAAGGTGACGATTTTATAAAAGGGAAAGTTAACGTTGTTAATGTACCGCTTCTAATAAAAGTTGCATTTGGAAGCCCTAAAATTAAATTCTTTATCAACGCTGGGCCTTATATTGGCTATAAATTAAGCCAATCTTCAGAATTAAGTATCGGAGGCACTGTAACAAAAGAGAGCGAAGAATTTGTGACAGAATATGATTCTGATGGTTTGAAAGACAATCTATTTGACTTTGGAGCCATTGGAGGTGCTGGTTTTCAATTTAACTTAGGAGGGCCATTGCTAGTTTTAGAGGGTCGCTATCAATATGGTATGGCCGACCCTCAATTATACAAAGATGGAAAGCCTGCATCAGTAGGCAAAACTTATGGGCATAATCGAGTTATGACGGGAACATTGGGAATTCTTTTTCCTTTAGGTGGAAGATAAAAATAAAACCATAGTATTTTATTTAGGGGCTTTTTAGCCCCCTTTTTTTTTTAAAATTCATATTCGATCTATTGTATTTAACTAAATACTTGACCAAAATACAATTACACTCTATTTGGCATGAATTTTGGTAATTAATATTTCCTAGCAATAATTCAGAAGGTATTAATTTAAATTATTTTAAAATATGAAAAAAGCAATTAATGTTCTTATCGTTATTTTATTGACTTTCAATTTAGTTTTCTCACAAAGTGCTGCTCAACCCAAACCTGTGAAAAAGGTAGTCACTTCAAAAATAACTAAAGACCCCAAAACGGGTAAGGTTGTGAAAACAATAACAACCATTACCACCACAGATATAGTTTTGGTACCAGGAAGAGAATCAACTAAATTAAAATCAACTCCTAGTACTGCCAAGGTAACAAGTCAATCAAAACAACCTGTCGCAAAAAAAACGGTTGTAATATCAAACATTGCTGTTGCAGCCAAAAAACCAGTTATAAAACCTAAAGCAGTTGTTACAAAACCTAAGCCCGCACCCGAAAAAACAGTAATTGTTGCTAAGGAAGAAAATAATTCTATTTTCGCAAATCCAACTGATGACTCCTCGAAAAATTTAGAAAAAGTGGTAAAAGTTGAGGAGGAAAGATCAGAACTAAACACCGCATTTGTAGCCAAACCAAGCACAACTTCAGTAATAAATAGCAACACGTCAAAAAAGCCAATAGGCACGGTTTTAAAAGAAAAAGTGAAAACTGGTAACACGTTTTTTGGCATGAGAGGAGGCGCTAATTTATCAAGTGTTGAAAATGTAAAATCATTATCCGGATTATTATCTGCTACAATCAATAAAAATATTGGTATTAACACTGGTATATTCTTCAATTTTGGATTATCAAAAATGATTTCAATACAACCTGAGTTTAATTATTCGCAACAAGGGTATGATCTCACTAATGGAATTGAATCGGAAACACTTAATAACCAGGCCATTAATATTCCTGTATTGTTCAAGCTGGCTGTTGGTGGATCGAAAGTTAAGTTTTTCGTAAATGGTGGTCCTTATGCAGGTTTACTTTTGAAAAGCGAAAAAATATCAGTTTCAGCTAGCCAAACTATTACGAATCTTGTAGATTTTACCAATCAAGACGGTAAGGAAATAAAAGTTAATAGGTATGATTATGGGGTTCAAGCAGGTACTGGATTTCAATTTGACTTGGGTGGACCGAAACTAGAAATAGAAGGAAGGTATAATTATGGCCTTGCCGACCCAATGATTTATACAAACTCAAAGCCTAGTTATATGGGGCAAACAGGTAGGAATAGAATGATTACTGGCACCATTGGCCTTCTATTCCCTATTGGAAGGTAATAGCACTTGAAATATTTATTGGTAACCGAGTCAAAAAATGTACTTTTTGACTCGGTTTTTTTTTCATTATTATTTCTTTTTTCCCCTAACCACTTGCTCAATCATATCCCAAGCCTGCTGTGGCAATGCATCCAATTGTGAAAATTCTCCAGCTCCCATTAGCCATTCTCCGCCATCAATAACCACTACTTCCCCATTGATGTATGCTGAATAATCTGACATAAGATAAGCAGCCAAATTAGCCAACTCCTGGTGCTCGCCCACTCTTTTTAAAGGGATTTTATTGGCTGGGTCAAATTTTTCGGCTAGTTCTTTGCCCATAGCTTCAGCTGGAAACAACCTCGACCAGGCCCCTTCAGTTGGGAATGGCCCTGGAGCAATCGCATTACTTCTGATACCATATTTTGCCCATTCTACAGCCAAAGAGCGAGTTAGGGCCAATACGCCTGCTTTTGCGCATGCGGAAGGTACTACATAACCTGAGCCCGTCCAAGCGTAAGTGGTTACGATATTTAAAATTGTCGCTTTTCTTTTTTCGGCAATCCAGTATTTACCAAATGCCAATGTGAAGTTGTAGGAGCCTCTTAGCACAATATCTACCACTACATCAAAAGCTTTATGTGAAAGCCTTTCGGTTGGGCTAATAAAATTACCGGCTGCATTGTTCAATAGCCCATCTACAGCGCCAAACCTAGCAATCGCTTCTTTTAATACGTTTTCAACTTCAAAATAATTTCTTGCATCACATTCCACTGCCAAAACATGCCCGCCTGTTTCTGCTTCAAGTTCAGCTGCGGCTTTATCTAAAACCTCCTTTTTACGGCTGGCAATTACCAAATTGGCGCCAAGTTCTAAAAAATACTTGCCCATCGACCGACCCAGGCCTGTTCCGCCTCCTGTAATTACTATTGTTTTGCCTGCCATGGCACCATCTTTTAACATTGGTTGCGTGTACATTTTTATTGATTTTTAGTTTTGATATTTGTTTATGAATTTATTTTTTGAACTAAACCACAATTTAGGAAAAAAAATGGCCACAAAAAAAGCGATTACCAAATTTAGTAATCGCTTTTCTTAAATTTTATATAAAAAATACGTAATGTGTAAGCTGAGTTTAAGATATTACAATGATTTTATCTTTCACGGAGCTTATCTAAAAGGTCACTTAATTTTTTAGCATCATTTTCATCCATTTTTGTAAATGATTTTTCCCAAATTTCCTGTTGCTCATCTATTTCATCTAAAATATCCAAACCTTTTTGTGATATCAAAATATCCACTGAACGTCTATCATCTGATGATTGTGAGCGAGTTGCATAACCTTTTTCAAGTAGTTTATCCACTAATCTTGATACATTTGACATGCGATCTAGCATTCTTTCAATAATGGCGTTAACCGTTAATGCTTGATTTGGAGAACCTCTCAAAATGCGTAAAACATTATATTGAGGTTGAGTAAACGAATAAGGTTTTAAAACTTTATTTTGCCCTTCAAATAGCCAATTGTTTGTAAACATAAGATTGAGGGCGACTTTATGATAAACATTATTAAATTTAGTTTGTCGCAATTCTTTTTCTATTTTCATTAGTAGGGAAGGATTTGATAATTATTAAATTATTATTAAATTATTATTAAATTAATTTGTTACAAAAGTATCAGTAATTAATGTAATAACATTCAAAATGTTTTAACTATTGTTTAAATAGCAGGTTTAATCGTTAATTTTGTAAAAATCTTAATCAAAGTTAAGAATATTGCAATAAATTAATATAAATATTATGCAAAATAGTA
>JANMZR010000396.1:0-11923 GCA_031383555.1 Cytophagaceae bacterium
CCGCAACAGCAATCGTTGCAACACCAAAACCAGCTTCGTTTGTTGATAAACCTAATAAATATTATATTCAATTAGGCTCTGGGCCATTAATATTTTTAGAAAAATTAAAGGATATTTATCAATTGTTTCCTGCTGAGGCGGAAGCACTTAAAAAGTATATTAAAGCAGAAGATTTGGAGTTTAAAAAAGAGATTGATTTAATAAAAATTGTTCAGTTTTGTAGTGCTAAGGTGTAAAAATAATTAGAAAGCTATTTAAAGAAAAAAGCCATCAAAATTATTTTTTGATGGCATTTTTTTACTTTATTTAATATTTATCCTTCAAATATATTAGGAATTTCTCTTGTGATTTTTTGTAACAAAGGTTGAAATTGGAAAAAACCAGCCAATGAAAAACCAATTTCAGCCCGAGTTTTTAAAGCTGTTTCCCTCTCTATTTTCCTGGTTGGGTTGCCTGTAGCTTCTGCTAAAAGCTGTGCTTGGCAGCTTCGTTCCATTGTTATAAACCACCAAGCGGCCTCTTCAACAGTATTGCCGACAGTAATTAAGCCATGGTTTTGTAAAATAGCCGCTTTATATTTTCCAACGGCTTTAGCAATTCTTTGGCCTTCTGCCACTTCATTTGCAACTCCGCCAAAGTAGTCATAAAGGCCATGGTCTTCAAAAAAAGCACATGAATCTTGTGTGATTGGATCCAATAATTTGCCTAAACTAGAGAAAGCTTTGCCATAAATAGAATGTGCATGTGCAGCTGCAACTACCTCTGGTCTAGATAAATGCACTTGTGAATGAATGGCAAAAGCTGCTCTATTTACAGAATATTTTCCTTCAACAACCTCACCTTGATGGTTGCATAAAATCAAATCTGAGACTTTCATACTTCCAAAGTCAACACCAAACCCATTAACCCAAAAATGGTCGAGACGCTCAGGGTCACGAGCGGTAATATGGCCCGCTACACCTTCATTAAATCCAAATTTATCAAAAAGCCGAAAAGCAGCCACCATCATTTTCTTGCGATGTTGGCGTGCCTCATCCGCTGTTTCAAACTGCAGTTTTAATGGAATACCTATTGGCAGGCTAAATCCTTGTGGTATTTGTGATATGTCCATAGTTTTTTCTTTATTTAAAACTGTAAAATATTCTATGAGTCATTTAATTTCACCTAAACTTACGATAAGTTTTAAATTGCCCTCAGCGCTTTGTCAACTTTTATCTTTTAAAACCTTTTAAGCAATTACCTTCATCATTTTAGGATCCCATTTAACCGCTTTATCTTTTTCAACAGAAATATTACATGCCAAAGCAGGGCCAGCGGCCCTTAAGCCAAAGGTAGCATCTTCAAAAATTGCTTTATTTTCACGAATTCCATTGAAAAAATTGAACATATGGTCAAGTCGGGAATCATAGCCTTGAGGTGCCTTAAAAATAATTTCGTCGAATTTCTTCATCTTTTTGTCTTCCTCAGAATACTTTGCTTTGAAAGCTGCCATACTAGCTTCTTGCTCAACTTTTGAAAACGATGAGATAGAATCATAGCCACCAATACTTGGTGCAATTGGTCTTTTAAAATGGTTAAGTTTAAACCCATTTCCTATTGACTCAATTACTCCTTCAGTACCAATGTAACGTGATCTTGAGCCCCCTCCAGCACCATCTGCCAAGTTTACTCTGGTAATAAATTGAAAGGCAGGATGTGTTTTTGATTTGTCATAAACAAACATACTATTTACCAAATCGTAGGCATCCCGGCCATCTTTCCAATAGTTTATAGCCCCCATCGAAAATATTTTATTAGGCCCCAACGAATCTGTAACTGTATGTAATTCAGTTAGTTGGTGTATTACCAAGTCGCCAGCAGCGCCAGTTCCATATTCTTTATAGTTTCGCCATCTGAAAAAACGATTAGCTTCAAATTGACGCTTTGGTGCATCTCCTATATATTTATCCCAATTGGTGGTGGCTTCCGAGGCATCAGTTGGCACTGTATATTGCCAAGCACCATTGGCCGAATTTCTATCAGTAAATATTTCAACCATTGAGAGCTCGCCAATAATTCCTTGTTGAAAATACTTTTTCATTTCCGCTGTTACAGCAGAACTTGCTGTTTGACTACCCACTTGAAATACTTTTCCTGTTTTTTTTTGGGTAGCAATTACTGCAGCGCCTTCTTCAATATGGTGTACCATAGGTTTTTCACAATAAACATGCTTTCCAGCATTCATGGCAGCAATTGAAATATGGTCATGCCAATGGTCAGAAGTACAAACCAACACAGCGTCAATATCTTTTCTGGCAATTAATTCTCGATAATCACGAGTTGTATATAATTCATTTCCATACTTTTCTTTTGCAAAAATTAAACGACCTTCATATAGGTCGCAAACACCACCAAGTTCTACTCCAGGCACCTTTAAGGCACATTCTAAATCAATGTTTCCAATAATTCCAAAGCCGATTACGCCTAATCTCACTTTGTCATTGGATCCATATTTTTTGCTTATTTGAATTATTCTTTCTTCCACATCTTCTGCATTTACAAATGTTGTGGAGGCGGCAAAAAGTGCTGATGATTTTCCGAGTTTTTGCAAAAAATCTCTACGAGTGTTTTTCATTTTTTAATAAATATTTGATAAAAAGTTAATTCGATTATTTTGGATTAAATTTACATAAATTAATAAATATTTATATCCTGCTTCACTATTTTATGATAAAATCTATTGCCGATGGCTTAAATCTACTTTCAAAATTGACAATTAGGCGATTTTGGAATGGGATTTTGTTGGTTAGTTCTTACATATATTCAAAAATTACTGGCTATCCTATTCCTGCAGGCATGCCAATTAGTATATCATTTGAGCCCACAACTTCTTGTAATTTGCGTTGCCCCGAATGTCCATCAGGTTTACGATCATTTACTCGCCCAACAGGTATGTTGGAGGTCGATTTGTTCAAAAAAACGATTGATTCATTAGCCGATTCGTTGCTTTATTTAATTTTCTATTTTCAAGGTGAACCTTATTTGAATCCACATTTTTTAGATTTGGTAAAATATGCTGTTAAAAAAAGAATATATACAGCTACTTCCACCAATGCCCATTATTTGAATGATGAAAATGCACGCAAAACAGTGGAATCTGGTTTAGATCGGCTCATAATTTCAATTGATGGGACCACCCAGGAAACTTACCAAGCTTATCGAGTTGGTGGTGATTTAGAAAAAGTAATTGAAGGAACAAAAAATATTATAAAGTGGAAAAAAGAGCTAAAATCGGCCACTCCATTTGTGATTTTTCAGTTTTTAGTGGTAAAGCCAAATGAACATCAATTGAAAGAAGTAAAGCAATTGGGCGATAAATTAGGAGTGGATGCTGTTTGGTTTAAAACTGCTCAAATTTATAATTATGAAAATGGTTCAGAACTAATACCAACAAATGAAAAATATTCAAGATATGAATTAGCTGGACTAAAAACTCTAGTTTTGAATGATAAAACCCCAGCCACTAATGAGGGAGTGAAGTACAAAATAAAAAATAAAATGCTCAACCATTGTTGGAAAATGTGGCATAGCTGTGTAATCACTTGGGACGGCTTAGTGGTTCCTTGCTGTTTTGATAAAGATGCCGAATATAGAATGGGGAACTTAAAGTCGAAAAACTTTGCAGAAGTTTGGAAATCAGCTATTTATACTAATTTCAGGAAGTCATTGATAAGCTCAAGAGGTGAAATAGAAATGTGTAAAAACTGTACTGAAGGCACTAAGGTTTGGGGTTGAGATAATTTTTAAATTTCTCCTTTGTCCAAAAAGCTATAATATCCGTCATTTGCAAATATTAAGTGATCTTGTACATTTATATCTAAAAACTTACCAGCTTCAACCAATTTTCGGGTTAAATTCAAATCGGCAATACTGGGTTTCAGGTTACCAGAAGGGTGATTATGCACTAAAATAATACTTGAGCCTAAATGTTCTATTGCCAATTTAAATATCATACGTGGGTCGGCAACGGTGCCAGTTATTCCCCCACTGCTTATTTTTTCTGCCCTAATTAATTCTAAAGCTTGGCTTAATATCAAAACCCAAAACTCCTCGTGAGGCAAATCTAAAAGGTAGGGCTTCATAAAATCATAAATTAATTTTGAAGCAAATAATTTAGGTGCTTTTAGTGTTTCAGTTTCTTTTCGTCTTCGCCCAAGTTCCAAGGCTGCAACTATATTTATGGCTTTTGCTTCACCTATTCCTTTAAATTTTGAAAGGTCCTTAACAGTCAACTTTGCCAAGTTATTCAAGTCATTACCAACAGATTGAAGTATTAACTTGGCCAAGTCAATGGCTGTCATATTTTTTATTCCTGTTCCAATTAATATGCCTAATAGTTCCGCATCTGTAAGTGATGAACGTCCTTTTGTAATAAGTTTTTCCCGAGGGCGATCTTCTTCCGCCCATGATTTAATATTAAGTGGTGAGGTTTGGTATTCAGACATTTAGTGAAATTATTTTAATTTTAATATTGGCAAAGATAATTATTGACAATTTAATAAACTGAAATTCTCTTCGTTATAAAAACATGAATTTCAAATTGACAACTTTAATCTTAACAGTTTTTCAAATTTCTTGTAATATGGGGTTTCAAAAACCTATTGATAAAAAAGAAATTTACAAAGTAGGAATTGCAGTTGGGGAACCAATTGTTAAAAATATTGATGAAAATGGTGATGTTATTGATGTGGATATTAATGAAGCAAGAGTTGTTTTTTTACCAAAAAGTGTTTTGAAAAGTAACTTGGTTTCCATTCAGCCAATAACTAATGGTAAAAATAATTTTGGACATGGCATTAGAATTTCTAGTGAAAATAGAAACATTATAATACAGCTAAAATTCCCGCTCAATGGCCTGCCGCCTGAAACTTTTGAAATATTTTATTCTACTGGATTGGAATTTATTAAAATTAAAAATAAGACAATTGATACGTTGAATCACACTATTTCAATTGTTCAATTTCCAATTTTTGGAGCAAACCCATCTGCAAAAGTATCTACTCACTTCTATGATTATGTTGTTGGGAAATAAAAAAAACCTCAATTCTTTTCAGAATTGAGGTTTCAAAATAATATGATTTTCTTAAAATTAAGCTGCAGGCTTCATTTTGCTCAATAATTTGGCAAGACGTGACTTCTGATTGTTGGCCTTATTTTTATGAATAATATTTTTCTTTGCCAATCTGTCTAATTGAGATGAAACTTTTTTGTAAAGTTCAGCTCCCTCAACAGGATCGTGTGTAACTCGTAATTTCTTAATGAAAGTACGAGTAGTTTTGTGTTGATAGCGATTTCTCAATCTCTTCGATTCGTTCGCTCTAATTCTTTTTATGCTTGACTTATGATTTGCCATTTCTTATTTCCCGAATAATATGGTTTTAAAATTGAAGTGCAAAATTACGATATTCTTATTAAAATACAAGTACTTTTGTAAAAATATTATGAAAAAAAGTGCATTATTTTTCTTGTTATTGCTCCCAATCGGTTTATACAGCCATATCAAATGGGGTTTTTTTGCACATCAAAGAATTAATAAACATGCCATATTTATTCTCCCACCTGAAATGTTCCCTTTTTATAAGAAAAATCTTAGTTTTCTAATCGAGCATTCTGTGGATCCCGATCAGCGCAGATATGCTGTAGATGGGGAAGCACCTCGCCATTTTATCGATTTGGATGCTTATGGCGACTCTGCTACTTACAAATTGCCCCATTATTGGAAAGATGCACTTTTGAAAATAGGGGAAGATTCACTCATGAAGCATGGAATAGTACCTTGGCATATTCAGCTCATGAAGTATAATTTGACTGAGGCCTTTAAAGTAAAGGATGCTTTCAAAATACTAAAATTATCCGCAGAAATAGGTCATTATATTGCAGATGCCAATGTTCCTCTGCATACAACAAGAAATTATAACGGCCAATTTACCAATCAAATAGGTATTCATGGCTTTTGGGAGTCACGACTTCCAGAGCTTTTTTCCAATGAATATGATTTTTTTATTGGGACTGCTGAGTATTTACCCTCAACCCAAAAAACTGCTTGGGATGCAGTGCAAAAAGCCAATGCATGTTTAGATTCCGTTTTACTTTTTGAGGAAAATTTAACAAAAAAGCTCAAAAAGAGTAAAAAGTATGTTGTTGACACACGAAATGGTCAAAATATTAAAACATATTCGAAAGAATTTTCCAAAAAATACCATCAACTGCTTGAAAATCAGGTACAACGCCAAATGAGGGCTTCGATAAAAATGATTGGTAACTTTTGGTATACTTGTTGGGTGGATGCTGGCCAACCTGATTTAACACCTTTATTAGCATATAAAGAAGGCGAAAAAGAGCTAAAAGAATTAGAAGTAGAAAAGAAAACATGGTTACAAAGGTTGTTTAGCGCAAGGGAGGAAAACTGATTAGAGATTCATTTTTTTAATTTCTACTATCTAATTACTAAAATTTAAAATATATGAAAACAATACACTTAAAAAAAGGAAAAGAAATACCAGTAAAACGCTTTCACCCTTGGATATTTTCAGGTGCAATTTATAAGCAAGAAGGAAAACCAACCGATGGTGATATTGTGGAAGTTGTTGACTACCAGCAAAATTTTCTGGCGATTGGTCACTATTATTCTGGAAGTATAGCAGTTAAAATATTTTCTTTTGAACAGGCTGAAATTGACGAGAATTTTTGGGAAAAAAAATTGAAATTGGCATATGATTTAAGGCAATTATTGCCTTTTGAAGATACCAATTGTTACCGTTTAGTCCATGGCGAAGGTGATGGTTTTCCCGGTTTAATTATCGATTATTATAATGGAGTCGCTGTATTTCAGGCACATACAATAGGAATGCATTTAGCTAAAGATGAAATAGTTAAGGGGTTAAAAAATATATTTAGCAACCAAACCCCCAAAGGGGGCTTAATCGGAGTTTATGATAAATCTGCTGAAACTTTACCAAAAAATTATGCTTTAAATATAATAAACGGATATCTTTTTGGGGAGGTTTTATTACCACATTTGGTACAAGAAAATGGTGTTAATTTCTTAATTGATTGGCAAACAGGTCAAAAAACAGGCTTTTTTCTTGATCAGAGGGATAACCGTAAACTATTGCAAAGCTATGTAAAAGGGAAAACTGTTTTAAACGCCTTCTGTTATACTGGAGGCTTTTCGGCCTATGCTTTATTGGCTGGGGCTAAGGAAGTTTATTCAGTCGACTCATCTGAAAAAGCTATAATTTTAGCAGAAAAAAACATTGAAGCCAATGTCAAAAAAGCTAAAAATAGTAAATGTATTGATTCAGATGTGATTGATTTTTTAAAGAATTCAACTTCTGATTTTGAAGTTATGATTTTAGACCCCCCAGCCTATGCCAAAAGTATGGATGCCCGCCATAGAGCTTTACAAGCTTATAAAAGACTAAACATTGAAGGCATGAAGAAGCTTAAGAAAGGTGGGATTTTATTTACTTTTTCATGCTCACAAGTGGTTGACCGTGAGCTGTTTTACAATACAATTGTGGCGGCAGCTTTAGAGGCCAATCGGCAGGTTAGAGTATTACATCATCTTAGCCAGGGGGCCGACCATCCTGTAAATGCTTTCCATCCCGAAGGTAATTATTTGAAAGGACTGGTGCTTTATATGGAGTAAATAATAATCAATTCTTTTCAGTATTTTTAACAATAAAACAGTTTTAACAAATCAGCCATAAAGTAATTTAATTATCATTTAAATTTGAAACAATCATTTTACACACCTCAGTTTTGGCTTTTATGCTTAAGTAATTTCTTTTTTACTGCATCTTTTCAAATGTTACTGCCTGAGCTGCCAAGTTTTCTGGCTGCCATGGGCGGGCAAAAGCAAATCGGCTTAATTATCGCTTTATTTACACTTACAGCTGGCTTGGCGAGGCCTTTTTCAGGAAAAATTACCGATAGTATTGGTCGTGTTCCTGTAATGGCTTTCGGCTCTCTGGTATGTTTTCTTTGCGGTTTTTTTTACCCTTTAGTCTTGACCGTTAATGGTTTTTTATTGCTTCGTTTTTTTCATGGCTTTTCAACTGGTACAAAACCAACCGCCACAGCGGCCTATGTGGCTGATATTGTGCCTGTTAACAAACGAGGTGAGGCAGCTGGAATGCTGGGCATATTCACAGCAATTGGCTTTTCAATAGGACCAGCTTTAGGTAGTTACTTAACAGATATTAAAGGAATTAATTATATGTTTTATACTTCCTCAATATTCGCAATACTTTCAATTTTAATCTTGTTAAATCTAAAAGAAACATTGCCAATTGCGCAAAAAAAGCCGTTTTCATTTAGTTTATTCAAAATTTCTTTTAATGATATTTTTGAAAAAAAAGTAATTATTGTATTTTTTGTTATGCTCTTTTTCTGTTTCGGTTCAGGTACAGTATTTACTTTGGTAGCAGATCAAACCAAGCTTTTAGGCATAAAAAATAAAGGGCTTTTTTTTACAATTTATACTATTGCAGCATTAGGTGTTCGCATTTTATTTGCAAAAACATCCGATAAATTTGGTCGTGAACCTGTAATAAAAGTTACGGTGGTGGTTATGTTTGCTTCTATGCTTATTCTGGCTTTAGCTAAAAGTTTTATTGTATTTATGATAGCAGCTATTTTGTTTGGCATTGCACAGGGTATGGGTGCTCCCACACTAACTGCCTGGACAATAGACCTTTCCGACGAAAATTTCCGAGGTCGAGCCTTGGCCACTATGTATATTGCCCTTGAGGCTGGCATTGGCATTGGCGCATTTGTAACGGGCCTTATTTACCAAGGTAATCCTGAAAAAATATATGTCGCTTACTTATTATCTGCTCTTTTTGCAGTATTTTCGTTTGCTAGTATTTATATTTTCAAACCCAAAAAGTTAATTAATAGTGCTTTATGATATTCGAAGAATACCTTACCGCTAAAAAAATCAACCATGAAACTTTTTTATGGGCTGAGCCCAGCAAATTCAATGAATTTAAAAAAGTATTTAATCAGGTACATCCTGAAAGTTTTACACTTCAAAAAAAGTTTTTAATTAATGATTTGAGGAGAAAATACAAAATCAATTCACTTTGATCCAATATTTCAAGCGTTTTAATACTACTTGTTTCTAATTGTAAAAATATACTCAAAAAACTATTTACTATAATTGCCAAAAAATCATTAAAAAAGTAGAACTTTGTGGTTCTATTTTTCCTTTTTTAAAATTTGTTAAGAGGATTTATTTAATATTATGGGTAAAATTATTGCTATTGCAAATCAAAAAGGTGGTGTAGGAAAAACCACAACAACTATTAATTTGGGTGCTTGCTTAGCTTCAATGGGTTACAAAACCTTATTGATTGATAGTGATCCTCAGGCAAATACGACTTCAGGCCTTGGTTTTAATCCTTCAGAAATCGAATACAGTGTATATGAATGCATGGTTGATGGTGTTGAGGTTGAAAAAGCTATTTTCCCAACTAATTTTAAAAATCTTGACTTACTCGCTTCACATATAGATTTGGTAGGTGCTGAGGTTGAGATGATTAACCTGCAAAATAGAGAAGGCCGAATGAAGCAAGCCTTGGCTAAAGCGAAACTTGAATATGATTTTGTGATAATAGATTGTTCACCCTCACTAGGCCTAATTACGGTGAATAGTTTAGTGGCTGCTGACTCTATTCTGATACCTGTTCAATGCGAGTACTTTGCGCTTGAAGGTTTGGGTAAGTTACTTAATACCATAAAGATAGTGCAGCAAAAGCTCCATCCTGAGTTGAAAATTGAAGGGATATTAATGACAATGTACGACCTTCGCATCAGACTTTCAAATCAGGTTGTTTCAGAAATAAATTCACATTTCCCAAACCATGTTTTCAATACTATTATACCAAGAAATATTCGTTTGAGTGAGGCACCAAGTTATGGAATTCCAGTTTTGGAACATGATAAAGACAGCAAAGGGTCAATGTCTTATATGAATTTGGCCAAAGAATTATTAGCAAAAAATGGCATAGGGCAAATAGCCGAATTAGTTTAGATAGAGCAACATCCATACTAAAAAACTTTCAAACTAATATACTTAATGAGTGCACAAATAAAAAATAGAGGTTTAGGGCGTGGTCTGGGGGCTTTATTGCAAGACTCTGATAGCCTAAATAATAATAGTGCTGAAAAAGAATTGAATGCACTAAGCCCTAATACTATGAACGAGATAGCAATCTCATTTATACTGGCCAATCCGTTCCAACCACGTACTCATTTCGACAAAGTTGCTTTGGCAGAATTGGCAGAATCTATTAAAATTCAAGGAATTATCCAACCAATTACCGTACGGCAGCTTAATCGTGATTCATTTCAATTGATATCTGGTGAGCGACGATTGCAAGCCTCAAAACTGGCTGGCTTAACAACCATTCCAGCTTATGTACGCACTGCCGACGACCAACAAATGTTGGAAATGGCTTTGATAGAGAACATACAAAGGGAAAATCTTAATGCTATAGAAATTGCCTTAAGTTACCAGCGCCTTCTTACAGAATGTAACCTCAAACAAGATGATTTAGGCGAAAGAGTTGGGAAAAATAGAACAACTGTTGCCAATTATTTGAGACTATTGAAATTGCCTAATCTTATACAAATAGGCCTTCGTGACGAAGAAATAAGCATGGGCCATGCACGAGCATTGATAAGTATTGATGATGCTGATATTCAGATAGCTATATTCAAAAGAGCTATTGTTGAGGCTTGGTCAGTGAGAAAAGTTGAAGCATTCGTAAAAGAGCTAAATCAGCCTAATCCGTTAGCGACTAAACCTGAGAAACCTGAAATTAATAATTTTCTTGGAATCTCAGAAAAGCTCACAAAATTATTTGGCTCAAAAGTATTGATTTCTGCCAATAAACTAGGAAAAGGTGAAATAAAAGTGCCTTTTTCATCTGAAGCAGAGCTTTCCAAAATTATAAGTTTATTCAAAGTTTAAGGATTTTTAACAGGCAGTATATTTTGTTTTGCATTACTTTTATCAGCAAAAAAGTGGGTTTAATATAATTTATGGTAAAACAACAATTTGCCTTTTTCTTTATTCTTTTTATTATTTCTGGAAAATTGTTTGGACAGATGGCGGCTCAAGATAGTTTAAGAATAAAAGGAAGGGCGGCTATGGCCAAAGATACTTTGCTGAAAATTGACCAGCCAAAATCAGATAGCCTTTCAAAAAAACCTTTCAAGATAAACCCGAAATTGGCAACCAAAAAATCGGCAATGATACCGGGTTGGGGGCAAGCCTATGCCAAACAATACTGGTTTATTCCAGTGATTTATGCCGGCTTTGGGGCTTCAACTTTCGGTATTTTATACAATTCAAAACGATATAGATTATTAAAGAAATCCTATTTTGAAACAAGTGCAGCCAATGCATTGGATCCAAATGTGACAAAAGGGAAAATCACACTTAATAAAAAAGAATACGAATTGTCAATTCAAAACCTGCGACAATATACCAACTTTTTTAGACGTAATAGAGACCTTTCGTGGTTGAGCATACCAATAGTGTGGGCTGTAAATGTTTTGGAAATAAATGTGGCGGCTCACCTTAAATCATTTGACTTGAGCGACGATATTTCCATGAAATTTGAACCAAGTGTTATGCCAAATCCAATCAATGGATTGCCAAGTGTAGGAGGAAAAGTGCTGTTTGCTTTTAAATGATTTGGACTTGATTTTTTACTATATTTGTAAAAATATTTCAAAATGAATTTAGATAGAATAACATTTAATCCAAATCAAATGGGGGGCAAACCTTGTATAAGGGGCATTCGTGTAACAGTTGGAACAATAGTTGGATTATTGGCAGTGGGGCATTCATTCGATAAAATACCAGAAG
>JANMZR010000141.1:0-2812 GCA_031383555.1 Cytophagaceae bacterium
TTCTCCACCAGTTTCAAAATTCACAGTACCTTCCAAAGTTACATTTTTCACTTCATGTACTCCTGTTGGTACATTAATGATATGCCCATTAGAAATTTTTACATCTGTTGTGGCGGTAGGCAGGGTGTTACAAATCCAGCAAAGAGGGTCGTTCCAATTGCCTGATTTTATAGTGAAGCCATAATTTGGGATATTTGCATTAAATTGAAAAGGTGGACTTGTTGTATTACATCCATTATAATTTACAGTTGCCGTATAATCTCCTCCAACTAAAGCATACATTGAGGTACCAGTTTCATTAGGTATTAGTACGTTATCCCTTTTCCATGTAATTTGATAGTTGTAAAAATAACTATTCAAATTCAAGTCCAATTTTACTGCTCTATTTGTACACCAGACATCGTTATCTTCTGAAAATATATTAATTGAATTGTTATTTGTAATTGTCATAGTATTCGAGACTCCAGTACAACTACCATTATTAACTACCAATTCATAATCGCCAGGTTGAGATGCAAACAGGATATTACTAGTCTGAAAATTTAAATCTACACCATTCAATCGCCATTGATAAGTCACATTATTTAAATGAAAAAAACTAGTTTCTAAACGCAATACAATTGTATTACTTGCCCCACATAAATTGGTGGTTCCTGGATAACTATATACTTCAATTTTTGGATAAAATGTATTTGAATTGGTAGAAACAGTTACATGATTTGATTCAACAGCACAATCGCCTTCTCCATAAACCATATGATAAGTGCCTGATTCTGAGGCAGTATAAGATGAGCTAAGTGAGTTTGGTATAGGGTTATTTTCTTTATACCAAATGCCACCAAGATTTGGGTAATTATTTAAAAGATAACTATAGTCTTGAAGTTGCGATATTGTAACAGTACCGGAACAAATATCAGGAGTACTCCCTGCTGAAATAATTGGCTTTTGTGCTTTTGTGCTTTCAATTAAAGTGATTTCTTTACTTTTTGAAACACAGCTCCCATCTAAATAAGCTAATTGATATTTACCTGGTGAGTTGGCTACATATAAATAGTTAGTGGCTCCATCAATATTTATGCCGTCTTTTATCCATTGATAATTATACGGTAATGGTGGTATTGCATTTATTGCAGATAAATTTATTGATTTCCCTCCACAAAGTGTTGTATCGCCATTTTCTGAGCGGATAGGTGCAAGTATACCTGTGGTAAAGGTAAGCTTTTGCTCAGATAGAGCTGATTGACAACTGCCATCAATTACTTTTACCGCATAATTGCCTGTTTCACTTGCTCCAAAAACTCTAAGATTAGCATTTGGAATATCAATTCCGTCTTTTTTCCATTGGTAGGTTGCCGAATTACTATAATAATAAGAAGTTAAATTAATTTGCGTATTTACACATGCAATATCAAAAATTGTTCTTCTTATAGTTGCTCCCCATAATTCATTTGAAAAATATATTGGAAAATTATTGCTAGTCGCCGAACAACTTTCACCTACTGAAACTTTATATAATCCTTCATCTGATACTGTTAAGGTACTTGCACTTTCATTTGGAATTACAACATTATCTTTAAACCACTTATATACAATGGGCCCATTTGGCAAGCTTCCTGTAATTTTTGTATATAAAATTTTAGATTTTCCTGGACAAAGCATATCTCCAGTCGAAAAATTTTCTAATCCATCATGTATTTGTACACCTGAAAAACTTTCAATAAATATCTCAGTACTATTTAAACTCGAAAAATCATCCGTAACTATTTTAAAGTGATGAGTACCACTAGAAATAACTAAATTTGGATTTAATTGAAAAGTAAAAGGGCTTGTTTGGCTTAATGCTGTTTGAATAACTTGACCATTTTGAAAAAACTGGAGTTTAAATACAGTGCCTTCAGGTAACGTAGACGTAAAAGGGACAGTAACTATACCATTTGGACAATAATAATTTGGTGAAATAGTGCCAAATAATATAGGATTTAATCCCCCACTTACATTTACTATTATTTTTTCACGGGTAATACTTGTACATGTGGTATTAGAGCAATCTGCAAAATAAAGTGAAGAAGAATTAAGATTAGGGGTAGTATATGTATTTCCAGTAAATATAGCACTTCCACCAGAAGAATTTGAATACCATTTTACAGTGCCATCACATCCCGAAGCATTTAATGTGGCTGTTTCTCCATTATTAATTGTCATATCTGGTACAGAGGGAGGATTTGGAACTATTTTAGTATTTAGCACATAAGGAGCCGATGTTGAATTACAGCCCGAACCAGTTTCAGTAACGGTATAGGTGCCAGGTATACTTGTTAATATTTCGCTATTATGCTCATTTGGTAGAATTTGCCCATCTCGATACCAACTAATTCCAGGAATTAATGAGTTTGGTCTATTTCCAATTAAATTTAATTTTACTAAATTATTATTGCAATCATCAATTTCAAAGGATGGTTTTATACTTAAAATATCATTGCCAGCTGTAATTGTAATTTCATTTGATTCGGCTACACATTGACCATTAGTTATTCTAAATTTATATACCCCTGGCGAATCAGCATAAGAAAATGGTTGGGTTGCATTTGGAATTTCAACATTATTTTTTAACCATTGATAAGTAGAATATATATCAGAATAGCTCTGATTAATATAATTTAAATCTATATAATCATTTGCTGAGCACATGGTTGTTTTATTGTTAATTGGAGCTATTTTTGGCAACATTGGTCCTGCAAAAGTCAATATTATTGGGTTTGATTCAACTTCACAACTACCAACCCCATATTTAATTGTATAGGTTCCAGCTGAA
>JANMZR010000406.1:0-1750 GCA_031383555.1 Cytophagaceae bacterium
GCGAAAAGATACAATCGCTTTTTGATTTGATAATCTACCAAAAATCTAATGAAAATATACGCAAAAGCCTAAAAAGTAGAAAAAAAAGATGACACAAACTAGCATGAGTTACTGGATTTGGCGAATTATAAGTTTCGCCCAGAACGTATGATGGTGTTGCACGTGGAGGCCTATGACTGGAATTGTCCGCAGCATATTACACCACGATACACAGCGGAAGAAATCGAAGCAGTTTTACAGCCACAATACCAACATATTAAAATCTTGGAAGCCGAAATTGTTGAATTAAAGGCAAAATTGGAAGCATATTCAAAAGTTTAACCTCTTTAAGCCCAAAGCTATTAATGGATAAATTACTTCAAGAAATAAGAGCTTGTTCAATTTGCCAAGCCTATTTGCCCAACCTACCAAAACCTATAATTAGGGCAAGTGAGCAATCTAAAATATTGATAATTGGGCAAGCTCCAGGACAGAAAGTCCAAAACAGTGGTATTCCATGGGACGACCTCAGCGGCAAAGAACTGCGTCGTTGGCTGGGCGTTTCGCTTAAGCAATTTTATGACTCGAATCTGTTCGCTATAATGCCTATGGGAATGTGTTTTCCGGGCATGGGGAAATCAGGAGACCTGCCCCCACGGAAAGAATGTGCCCCAGCTTGGCATAGCAAAGTTTTAGAAAAAATGCCAAATATTCAGCTAACATTATTGATTGGACTTTACGCTCAAAACTACTATTTGAAACATAATATTTCAAAAACATTAACTGAAACGGTTCAAAACTTTCATTTATACCTGCCCAAATTTATACCTTTACCGCATCCTTCACCTCGTAATAAAATTTGGATGAAAAAGAATAATTGGTTTGAAATGAATGTAGTTCCATTTCTTAATTTCACTGTAAATCAGCTAATTAAATAAGAAAATATATTAAAATGCTTAATCAAAAGACGTTTACTTTGGTCAATCCTCAAAATGGAAATCTTGCTTTCAAGTTATTTTCGTTTGAAGGCAATAATCATTTTGACCATATCCAAAGGCTTAATTATTTCTCGTTGATTTGGGTGAAAAAGGGTAATGGAAAAGTTAAAGCTGATTTTTCTGAGTATGACTTTTCTGAAAATACCTTGTTTGCCTTTGCTCCTTATCAGCCATTTATGTTCAAGACAGAAATGCCAATTGAAGGCGCAGCAATACATTTTCATGCTGATTTTTTCTGTATTCACAAACATCATGATGAAATTGCTTGCAATGGGGTTTTGTATAATAATGTCTATAAACCGCCCTATTTATTGATTGATGAAGCCACAAAAACCACCTTCGAAATGTTGCTTTCACAAATGGAAATCGAAATGCAGCGTCCGGGTTTGGCTCAATATGAACTATTAATATCGTACTTGAAAATATTTTTGATTACGGCTTCGAGGTTAAAAATAGAGCAACAACCCGAAGCCAAGGAAGATTATTCTGAAAATAAAGAACCTTTCATTCTTCAAAACTTAAAGAATTTCATTGAAATACACTTCCGAAAGAAGCACTCTGCGAGCGAATATGCCGATTTATTGAATATATCATCCAATGCGTTGGCAAAAATTACCAGAACACATTTCAACAAAACCCTCACTGATTTAATCTCAGAACGAATCATCATTGAAGCAAAAAGGAGCATCATTTGGATCAGCGCCTGTGGGTCGATGCCTTGTTCCCGCATGAGCGCCAGCGCCGGGGATTGCTTGCTCTTGGCGAGGCGCGTG